>CAZPDD010000032.1:0-10215 GCA_964585235.1 Microcaldota archaeon
TTCCTGCGGTAAGGAATGCAACCGGCGCAACACGCTTTAACATCACCTCAAGCGGCTATTATTTTTTCAACAACACCAACGGCGAGGTATGGGTGACAAAGGGGTTTAATTGAACATGGAAAAATTAGCAACCAAAGGTCGTGAAATCTGAATTGCAGGGGAATACAGCCATGAGGCGCGGGCAGGCGATTGCATTCGACCTGCTGGTCGCATGCTTTTTGTTCATGGCGCTGTTTTTCCTCTTCACCGGCTTTAACGACCGGCTGTTTCACGAGGGCCAGGATGCTTACGGCGAGATGCTCGTAAAATCCTATGCCATTTCATTCGTCCTTGCTGAAAACCCGGGAGTTCCGGCGGGGTGGACTTTCCTAAACTTTTCCCGCCCGGGCGTGGCGGTTGAACCGAACTCGCTTGACGAGAACCGCCTGCTGAACCTGATGGCCGCAAACTTTACCCGGCTAAAGCAATCACTCGGCGCCGATGAGTTCGAAATGCGCATCAGGCTCCTGAAAACAGACGACTCCACGGCATTGGTTGGCGGGTGGGCGAACAGCCTGGGCCAAGTCGCTTACACCAAAGGAGGCCACGAGGTGAGCGAAGGCGGTGCAATTTCCTGGGGCGTGCGCGACTGGCTGGAGACGAACAACGTGACTTTCGACAATTACAACCAAACCAACTCCAAGAAGGACTTTTTCAACCTGCTTGGCAACATCAGCAGGTACGACACGGTGATTCTTGATGACCCGGACGTTGCCTACGACGACCTTAGCTCGGCTGAGAAATCCCAGTTCAGCACCTGGGTGAAAAACGGCGGTTCGTACATACACCGGGACGGCGGCGACGTCATCAGGATTGCCGGAGCAAACTACTCGGCAGACGGCCCGGCTTCGGGGACGATTTCAATCCTCGGGAACATGGTTTTCAACGCATCGGTTGGCGATACAGTCACCTGCTCCGAGAGCGCCGCGGTAAACAACACGAACACGCAGGCGGACATGAAAAACTTGGTCAAGCACGTAGTAAACAGCAACCAGGAGGCCCTCGTCGCGAGCTGGAGTTACGGCCTCGGCAGGGTTTTCTTCGCCTGCGACATGATTGGAAGCGTGTCTGGCAGCGTAAGCAGGGACAACATAAGGTCGATACTTACCGTGCTTGGAATCAGGGGGGAGGCCGGGGATGCG
The DNA here is from genome assembly GCA_964585235.1 of Microcaldota archaeon. Taxonomy (GTDB): domain Archaea; phylum Micrarchaeota; class Micrarchaeia; order Norongarragalinales; family UBA97; genus JAGVFW01. Next base: position 1,182 of record CAZPDD010000032.1, read on the forward strand.
CCGGTTAACGCAACGACGATAGCGCCGGTCGTCACAACCGTCAACGTTGGCGGAAATACGCGAAGGCTCGAGGTAACACTATGGAAAAAGGCATGAGCGGAGGAGGGGTAAATGGCGCCATTAGACTAAAACGGGCCATGGGCAAACTGGTGGAAGGCACTCGTCGCACCAAGCAGCATTCTTTCAAGCGGGGCTTCGTGTTCACCCTCGACGTCATCATTGCAAGCCTGCTTGCCCTGGCCATTCTTACAAACATTGCGATTGGCTTTCGCACCGGGTCCGGGGGGCTTCCGGAAACACTTGCAGTCAATGCCCTTGCGCGCGATTCGCTGGCAGTGATGGACAAGCAGGGCCTGCTGAAAAATACCGCATTGCAAAGCGACAGCATCGCGGCCGGCAACATACGCACCTTCATGGACGATGCCCTCCCGAAGGAATATGGGGCGAATGTGACGGTCGAAATCTACGAGTATACGCCCTCAGGAAACTGCCCCAACGCGTGCAGGCTGGATGGCAATTCACCGGCGAACGGCTTTTGCACGTGCAGACGCCTTAGCGCCAATACAACGCCGGCAATGAACTCAAGCCTTATCAGCACGGCACGGCGGATGTTTTACGTGCCTGCCGAAAAAGCCGATTCGCCCAACGAGCGCTTCGGCAGGGCTGATGCGACGGTATGGACGAGGTGAAAAGCTAGGTGAAAAAGGCGTTTTTATTCACGGGGGCGGTATTGGCCCTGGCTACAGTTGCGATCCTGCTGATGGCAAACACCCTGCTTTCCCACTCGCAAGGTCGGCAGGAAAATGCCCTGCTGCTCGTGAAAAAACTCTCATACACGTGGGATGACGTGCGCGAGGACTTGAAAATCACGTTGAACACGAGCGTAACGCAAAACGGCGAGAATTTGAGCATAGGCGACTTTCTTCCCGCCCCGAAAAACGTGACACGGTCGCTCGAGGGTTACCGCATGTTCGTCGAGAAATACTACCGCACCGCCGACTTGGGCATCTCCTACGTCGACTCAAGCGGCGGGGCCATTGCGCTTGAGACGCTGGGAACGCCACTGCGCATACTGCCTTACGGAATCAACTACTCGTACCCGGACCAGTCCAAGCAGCAGCTTGACATCGACATTCCTGAAGAGAACTTCAGCAGCCTGAGGCAAATGAACATGACTATTCACATTCCCGACCGATGGTTCAAGGAATACCCGTTCAGCGACGTTTGCAACATCTGGGCGCCGCTCAAGACGTGCACTGCCGGCACTGACAACTGCCTTACCTTCTGGGTGAACGTCATCGACAGGAATTCTACAAGCTACAACAACAGCGCCTCGTGCAGCCAGTTTGACGTTGACAAGACCAGCACTTTAACGCTGAACCTTGATAATGAGACCAGCCAGAACTCGTGGGTTCGCATCAGGGTCGGCCAATTGCCCGGCAATCTGGTCGAAATCGACTTGCAGAACGCGGCCATAGCAACCAACCTTACATTCACGCTCAACTCAAGCACTTACCTATTGAATTATGCTGCGGGACTGGCCGTGCGCGACGAATCATTCAATTCCAGCAAGACATACGTCATATCGCCATAGGGAATTGGCGGGAAAAAACACGCAACATTTAATAGCCTGCCTTGAGTGCATTGCTTGAGCATCATGGTGAAGGAGGACATCGAGACTGTAATCGACAGGCTGGCCGATTACGTGAAGGCGGGCGGCGAGGTCACGTTAAACGACGCCGCGTCGGCCTTGGGCATGCAACCGAACCAAGTTGAGCGCCTCGCGCTGCTTCTTGAGGAAAAGGGGCTGCTTGAAGTCAGGTATACCCTAGGGGGAGTCAAGCTTGGTTCCCACAAGCCGGAGGGGGAGGCGGCAGACTCGAAAAAAATTCTTTCTGCCGGAAAAACTGAAAGGAACACCGTAGGGGGGGACGAGCTTGAGCGCGAAGTGCTCATGAGCGAAAACCTCCTGCAATTTTTTGAAACTGACCTGCAGCGGCGCAATAACCGCGCGCAAAGGCTGCTTGAAGACTTGGAAAAACGCGATGACTATACCGAGGAGGAGCTCAGGCACCTCAAGAACGAGGTAAACCTGTCAATCAAGCAGCTGGACAGCTTCAGCGAGGAAATAAGGAAGCTGGGCGCAATGGAAAGCGGATTCAAGGAAAAACTGTCGAATTTCAACACCCGGCTGTCGACAATGGAGGCAAAACCGCAGGGCGTTATTGAAACAACGCGGGAAAGGGCGCCGAAAAGCCCGGTGGAGAAGATGCTTGCCGTAATTGAAAGGCTGCTTAGGGGCCTCAAGAAACTCTACGTCAGCGCGCAAGACGCGGTTCTTCGCGCAATTCAAAGGCAAAAACGAGAATCCCCCCCACAGGCTCCCCGGCCCATGCAAGTTGATGAGACGGCCAAACAGCAGCTTCTTTCGCCCACTGTCCTGCAAATGACAACCAAGGGGCAGGAGCGCATCATCTCAACCGGCATGCTTCCCGCCCCGATTGAACAGCTCGGCCTTGAAGGGTTGACGCGCCTGAGGCCCGAAAAACCCGCCCCCCAGCCTGAGGAGAAACTTGAAGAGAATCCGGCACCAGCGCAGGATAGTTTCCGGGGGGAGCTTTCTAACACTGAAAAGCAGCTTCTGGAGGCAATTGCCAAGATAAAGGAGATACAAATGCGCCAAGCCGCCAAGCAGCTTGAAATGGAAAGGCGGCTTGAAACATCGGTAAACGCCCAGGCGGCAGGGGGGGCGCCTAACGGGGCTGCGGGCGCTGCGCCGGGGATAAAACACCGCAAGAGGAAGCACCATAAGCACAGGGTGCCGAAAATCAAGATTCTGGAAGAAGGAACTGCATTCCATAAGACAATCGGGTGAAACGTAAGTGAAAATACTGTCAGCCTACAACGTGGAGAGCGAAGGCGTTACTGCCGAAATCGCAATTGTCGAAAAACCCGGGGAGTACGTCAACATCTACGAGCTTAGGCACACCAGGATCAAGGAAGCGACTGCCGCGGCCCTGGACTACCTGAAGGAAAAAATCATCGAAAGCGTCAACATCAAGATTAGCGAGATACTTGACCCCCGCGAAAATGACCGCGTGAAAAAGAGGATAGTGGAAAAAGCCCACGAGCTCGTCCAGACGGAATTCAGCGGCCTTGGGGCTGAGGAAGAGAAGGTCATTGTTGGAAGGCTTGCGCAGGAAATGCTGGGGTTGGGGGAACTCGAGCTTGTCCTTGCAGACGATAACCTGGAAGAAATCGTGGTGAACTGCAGCAAGGAGCCGGTGTGGGTCTATCACAAGAAATTCGGGTGGCTGAAGACCAACATCACCATACCGACGGAGGAGCAGATACACAACTACGCAAGCATTATCGGGCGGAAGGTGGGAAGGCAGGTAACCAACCTCGACCCGTTGATGGACGCCCACCTGACAAGCGGCGACCGGGTGAACGCGACGCTTTTTCCCATCTCCACCAAGGGCAACAGCCTGACGATAAGAAAATTCGCGAAAGACCCGTGGACCATAGTCAGCCTGATTCAGCACAATACGATAACAAGCGAGGCCGCTTCACTGCTTTGGCTTGCGATGCAGTACGAAATGAGCGTGCTGATTGGGGGCGGGACTGCCAGCGGAAAGACGAGCTCCCTGAACTCGCTGCTCGTGTTCACCCCGCCGAACCAGCGCGTGGTAAGCATTGAGGACACCCGCGAAATCATCTTGCCCGAGTTCGTCCACTGGACGCCAATGAGCACGCGCCAGCCCAACCCCGAAGGCAAGGGAGGCGTCGAAATGCTCGACCTCATGGTGAACAGCCTCCGCATGCGCCCGGACCGGATTGTGCTTGGGGAAATCCGGCGCCAGCGCGAGGCTGAAGTGCTTTTTGAAGCCATGCACACCGGGCATAGCGTCTATAGCACGCTGCATGCGGATGATGCCTCCCAAGTCCGCCAGCGCCTGATAAGCCCGCCAATCGACCTGCCAGAGAACGTGATTGGCGCCCTCCAGCTCATACTCGTGCAATACCGCCAGAGGCGCACCGGGGTGCGCCGCACTTTTGAAATCGCGGAAGTCCTGCAGACTGAAGAGGGCGTGTCGATGAACATAGTCTACAAATGGGACGCAAGGGATGACGTCCTGCGCAAAGTCGGGGAATACCTGCGGATGTCAAATGACTTGATGATGCACACGGGCCTTACCCAGAAAGAAATTGCCCTGGACATGGCGGAAAAGCAGCTCATTATCGACTCGATGGTTGAAAAACAGATCAACAAGGTGAACGACGTGGGCCGCATCGTCGCCAATTATTACCGGGCGCCGGAAGAAGTCGCAGAGCTTGCGAAGAAAGGACAGCTGATTAAGCTCCTTCTCTAGTTGGGGTGCATGACGACTTGAAGCCAATCCCATTCTCGCTCCTCCCCCCACCGGCACTTGTCAAGCTTTCAAGCCTGTTAGCCAATGCAGGCAACCTCGTCTCGGTCCTCTTCCCTTTCCTGAAAGATTCATTGCGCCAGTCGGAAAGCGAATTCACAAGCAAGCAATATGCGGCGATAGCGCTGACGGCGGGAATTTTCAACGGCCTTGTGCTGGGCCTTTTTTTTCTTTTCCTTGCAACAATCACCGGCAACCCTTCGCTCTACCTTCCGGCCGTACTTTTGTCGGTGGTCATTGGGGCCGGTTCCTTCGCCACCATAATATACTATCCGCAGGTCATTGCAACACGCAGGATGCGCAGGCTCGAGACGCAGCTAATCCCCGCAATGCGCCAGCTGCTCATTGAGATAAAGTCCGGCGTGCCGCTTTTCAACGCCATGGCTAGCATCAGCGTCGACTACGACGAGGTAAGCAATGAATTCAAGAAAATAGTTCAGCGCGTAAATTCCGGCACGCCGGAGCTTGACGCAATCGCGGATGCGACTTCGGAGAACCCCAGCTACCAGTTCAGGCGGGTCTTATGGCAGCTTTCAAACGCGCTTAAGGTAGGCAGCGACGTTTCAAAAGTCATGGAACAGCAGATAGACGAATTGACGAAAGACCGCATCGACCAGATTAAGAAATACGGCCAGGAACTTTCCCCATGGACGATGATTTACATGATGACGGCGGTGATACTTCCAAGCCTAGGGGTGACGATGCTCATCGTCCTCGTAGGTTTTCTCAGCGTGACGGTGCCCAAGCTCGCCTTGGCGGGAATAGTCTTCGGCCTCCTGCTTTTCCAGCTGTTTTTCATGAATTTCGTGGCCTCGCGCAGGCCGGCGGTATGAAAGGACTTATGATAAACCGGCTTTACGTGATGATCTCTTCGCTTCTGCCGCGCAAAATCGTGTCGGAGACCTCAAAGCTTATGGTGCAGGGCGGGTTTGAGGAAATTTCCGCCCGCACCTACCTGGGGTTTGCCGCATTCTTTTCCGTCAGCTTTTCCCTCCTCCTGTTTTTCCTGACCCCGTTCGTAATTTCCGCCCCAATAGCACACGTCGCATTGCCCATAGCAGGGGGGGTATTGGCACTGCTTTGCTTTTACCTCCTTCTCGTAATGTCGGCTGACAGCCGCGCGCAGAAGATAGAGGCAATACTGCCCGATGTGCTGCAAATCATCAGCGCGAACATCCGCGCGGGCATGACGCTTGAGAACGCAATCTGGACTTCTGCCCGCCCGGAGTTTGGCCCCCTGAGGGACGAAATCAAGCGCGTAAGTGCCGACACTTTCGGCGGCGTGCCAATTGAGGAGACGCTTACCCGCATGACCCGCCGCGTGCGCTCCGCAGTCCTTGAACGGAGCGTCAAGCTCATAAACGAGGGCATCCGCCTTGGGGGGGAGATGGCGCACCTGCTTGACGCGGTTGCAGTTGACATACGCTCCGAACAGATGCTGCGCAAGGAAATACTCACAAGCACGCTCACTTACGGCATTTTCATCGTCTTTGCGACGGTTGTCGCATCACCCGTGCTATTCAGCATTTCCACGTTCTACAGCGAAATCAACGAAAACATTATAGCAAAGCAGGCCCAAACTACCTCCACGGGACCCGACTTGCGCTCCGCTTCGCAGCAGGCCGGGATCGGCGCTTTGGCTTCCTTCGGGCAGGTCGGGGGCAAAAAGGACCCGAATGGAATTACTGCACAGGACGTGTATTGGTTCTCGCTTTCAAACATCATCATGAGCAATATTCTGGCGGCACTCATCCTCGGCCTCATACAGCACGGAAAAGCCCTTCGCGGAATAAAGTTCGTCGTGCCTTTCCTAATCGTCTCAGTCGGCTTGTTCGTCTTGGCATTGAACGGCATGCGCGGGCTGTTCGGGACTTTGCTCAAGTAGCTAATAAAACGAGAAAACCCAGAGACAACTAGACTATCTGGATCTTGATGAGGTTGGTGCTGCCGGGCTTCTGGACGGGAACCCCGGCGGCGACGACCACCATGTCGCCCTTGCCGGCAAGGTGCTTGTTCTCCGCGCACTCGACGCAGCGCTCGATGAGCTCGTCGGTTGTCTTTGGCTCCTTGATAAGCGCGGGCTGAACTCCCCACACTAGGGACAGCCGGCGCAGCACTGCCTCGCTGCTCGTGGCGGCGATGACGGGCGTGAAGGGGCGGTACATTGCGATGTATCTTCCCGTGTGGCCCGTGTGCGTGTAAGTGGCAATCGCGTTGGCGCGCAAGTCCCGCGCGGTGTAGCAGACGCTTTTGCTTACGCTTTGAGACATGGTTAGCACCCCGCCCAAGCCGTCGAACTCTTTCATGCGCTCGTAGCGCATCACGGTTGCTTCAGCTTTACGGACTACTTTATCCATTACTTCCAGGGCGCGCACGGGGTGCTTGCCGTTTGCCGTCTCGGCACTCAGCATGACTGCGCAGGCGCCGTCGATTATTGCATTGGCAATGTCGCTCACTTCCGCACGGGTGGGCTGGGGCTGGTGGACCATGCTCTCGAGCATCTGGGTTGCGATTATCACCGGCTTTGCTGCCGCATTGCACTTGGCGACTATTGACTTTTGCACCATCGGAATGTCCTCGGCAGGAAGCTGGACGCCGAGGTCGCCTCGCGCAACCATCACTGCATCCGAAACCGCGATGATTTCGTCGATATTGTTGAACGCGGCAGAGTTCTCTATTTTTGCGACTATCCATGCGTCGCTGCCGTGCCTTTCAAGAAGCTTGCGCATCTCCAGTACGTCGCGCGCGTCGCGCACGAAGCTCTGGGCGACAAAATCAGCCTTTTGTTCAACCGCGAATTCCACGTCGGCCTTGTCCTTTTCGCTCAGCACCGGGAGGCTCACGTCAACTCCGGGCAAATTAACGCCCTTGCGGTTGCCAAGCTCGCCGCCGATGACGACCTTGCACTCGACTTGCTTTCCCTTGACCTCCTCTGCCCGCAGCTCGAGCATGCCGTCGGCCAGGTAAATCTGCTGGCCCGGCGAGACGAGCTCGGCGAACTTGGGGTAGTCAACCGGGATGAGGTCATTAGTGCCTTGCACCTGCTCCGCCGTGATTGTGACCTTGCCGCCTTCGTGCAAGTGCGCCCGGCCTTCCTTGAAAAAACCCGTGCGGATTTTCGGGCCCTGTATGTCGCACAACAATCCGAGTATGCGGTCTTGCTTTAGGGCGAATTCCCGCAGCTGCTTGATGCGCTTTGCGTGCTCGTCGCGCGAGCCGTGGCTGAGGTTAAGCCGCGCGATGTCCATGCCGTTCTCGACGAGGCCGAGGAGGTGGCGCGAGTCGTCGCTTGCCGGCCCTATTGTGCAGATGATTTTAGTGCGTCTCAAGAGTAAACACCTTAAGAAAACAAAGCCGGAGAATGAATATAAGCGTAAGCCACTTCGCCACGCGACGTTGAAAAAATTAATTAATGAGTTATTACACTAAGTGTAATGGTGGTAAAGAATGGAATATGTCACCAAGAAGGTTCCAAAGGACATCGTCCCTGCGATTACCGAACTGCAGGCAGAATACACCTTGGCAGAAGGCAGGCGGGTCACTGAGGGGGAAATCATCAGGAGGGCGGTTCGCGAGTTGGCGAGAAAACCGCTTGCTTCGAAGAAAAAATACACTCTCGCCGACTTATGCGGCTCGGTGAAGGGGGGGCCTAGGACGAATGCAGCAGAGGATTTGGACGAAGTCGTCTATGGGAGATGATCAGCCATGATGCTGTTGGACGCAAGTTTTCTCATAGCACTAGTACGGGAACGGGATGAAAACCACGCAAGGGCGACGTACCTGCAGAAAGAGATAGTACTTTCAAGCGAGGAACTCCTGGTCACGGAAGTGGCCTTAAGCGAGTTTTTGACCTTCCTTTGCAAGCACGACGGGCCGGTTGCTGCGGCTTTTGAGGGCACGAAATTGCTTGGGACGCAAAACGTCAATTTTGTCTCCTCGGGCGCCGAAGATGCCAGACAGGCGATTGAGATTATGAAAAAATACAAGCTCGGCAGCTATGCGGACGCCCTCTTGGTACACAACGCCAGGATTAGGAAGATAAACAAACTCGTTGCTTTCGACTCAGACTTCGACCATATTGATGGGATAAAACGAATCTGCTGACGTTTTCAATGGGAAAAGAAAAACTCGCCGTCGAAGTCCTCAAGCGCCTCTCTGCGGCATATCACAACCAGCCCACGCACCTGCAGAGGGTGAGTGAAAAGGCAAGGAAGCAAAGGGCAGGCACAAACCAGGAGGCTTTCAACATCCTCATTGGCACAATCCTGAGCCACCGCACGCGCGACGAGAAGACGGAAAGCGCAACGGATGCCTTGCTTGCAAAATACCCGTCACCGCAAAAGCTCGCTCGGGCGCCGGTTGCGGCAATCCAAAAACTCATCAGCCCCGTTGGGTTCTACCGCTCGAAAGCCAAGTATGTTAAGAAATGCTCGCGGGAGCTTGTCGAAAGGTTTGGAGGCGTAGTACCTAAAACAATGGAGGACCTTACTTCACTTACCGGCGTCGGCCGCAAGACAGCCGGGTGCGTAATTGTGTACGCGCACAAGCTCCCTCACGCGATTCCGGTTGACAGCCACGTGCACCAAGTGTCAAACCGCTTGGGC
>CAZPDD010000033.1:0-10063 GCA_964585235.1 Microcaldota archaeon
CACAAGCTCACCAAGAAATACCGCGGCAACCGCCTCACCCGCCAGCCCGGCAAGAGCCTCAAGGAGACTCTTGAGGAAAACATCATGGAAGTCGTCGAGGCAGTGCGGCGCGACGCGTGGGACATCATCAAGAAGCACATCAAGCGCGTCCCGGTAAAGTTCGGCACCGACACCATTGAACACAATTCCGCCCTCCTCATGGCAGACAGCGGCGCTCGCGGCAAGCCCATCAACGTCGTGCAAATGGCAGGCATCGTCGGCCAGCAGGCAGTGCGCGGCAAGCGCATCCGCTCCGGCTACAAGAACCGCATCCTCACGCACTTCTCCAAAGGCGACCTAAGCGACGCGGCGCGCGGATTCGTTCATTCAAGCTACGTACACGGGCTGAACCCGATGGAATACTTCTTCCACGCGGCAGGAGGCCGCGACAGCGTCGTCGACAAGGGAGTCAACCCGGCGAAGACTGGCTACATGCAGCGCAGGCTCGTCAACGCCCTTCAGGACTTGATTGCGCAGGAGGACCTGAGTGTCTCGGATAGCGAACGGCGGGTCATCCAGTTCAAGTACGGCGACGACGGCATCCACCCCGACGGGGACCCCCTTGCCTACGGCGAGCCAGTCGGAGTCATAGCGGCGCAGTCAATCGGAGAACCCGGCACGCAAATGACTCTCCGCACTTTCCACTACGCCGGAGTCGCCTCGCTCGCACAGCTTGGCTTCACCCGCCTCGTCGAAATCGTCGACGCAACGCGCACGCCAAAAAGCCCCGTCATGGAAGTTTACCTGAAAAAGGAGCTTGCGAAGGACTTTGACAAGGTCAAGAGGATTGCGGCGCAGATGGAGCAGATGACACTCGAGCAGGTTGCCGACATCAAGGAGAATTTCGACCGCAAGAGCATCCGCGTCGTCTGGGACCCCAAGCTCTTGCGCGAGAAGAGCGTGAAGGAAGAAGAGATTGTCGAAAAAATCCGGGAAATAGCAGTTTGCGAAAAGACTTCAACTGGCGTGACTGTCAAGCCCAAGGTCGACAACATCCGCAACACGCGCAAGATAACGAACAAGCTGCGTGAAATAATCCTGCGCGGAGTGGCGGGCATCAGCCGCGCCATCATCATCGAGAAAGGCGGCGAGTTTACAATCGCCACCGAAGGCAGCAACCTCGCCGAGATGCTCAAGCACCCCGACGTGGACGCCTCGCGCACGACCACGAACGACATCATGGAGACTTACCGCGTCCTCGGGGTCGAAGCCGGACGCAATGCCATCATAACCGAAATTGCCAAGGTCCTCGACGCGCAGAGCCTTCGCGTGAGCCCCAAGCACATCATGCTCATCGCCGACGCCATGACGAACAAGGGCGAAATCAAAAGCGTAGGCCGCCACGGCCTCGCAGGCGAAAAAGCTTCCGTCCTCGCGCGCGCGGCGTTCGAGGAAACGGCAAAGCACCTGCTTCGCGCGTGCGTGCACGGCGAGGAGGACAAGCTGCGCGGGGTCGCCGAGAACATCATCATCGGCCAGACCATCCCCTGCGGCACCGGAAAAGTCAAGGTCGAAATGGAGCTTTAGGCGCCCTTCAGTCAACTGGGCCCTTTGGCATTTCATCAAAACAATTAAAAGCCATTTCAGAGCAAAATTATTTCATTGATTTGATTTCCCTCGTTTTTGCATCAGCAAAAGATGGGGAGTTGCTCGCAAAGCGCTCGTTCGCTTTCGAGAGAGAACCATTAAGTATTACGGAAGTGTTCGTTTAATGGACATTGATAAGGCCATCCGAATGGCTGTTGAGACTGGCAAAGTCGAGTTAGGCAGCCAGAAGGCCCTCAAGCTTGCGGCCTTTGCGGGCGCCAAGCTCGTGCTTGTCTCAAGCAACTGCCCCGCAGGCGCGCTTGCCGACTTGAGGCGCTTTGCATCGCTTTCCTCAGTGCCGGTGCTCGCATACGGCGGGACAAGCCTCGAGCTTGGAACTGTTTGCGGAAAGCCGTTTCCCATCAGCATGTTAAGCATTGTAGAACAAGGCGATTCAAGCATTCTTGAAGCGGCCAAGCAAGGCTCGAAAGACGGAGAGTGAAGAAAGCAAAAATGCCCACGATTTCCAACGCCGAGATTGAGCTGATGGCATTGCTCGAGGAAAACACCGGCGCCAGAGCGAAGGACGTTGTGCTAGTCGGCGAGGACGTCGTCTTCGTCGTCGGCAAGGGCGAACTTGGCAAGGCGATTGGAAAGGGCGGGGCGAACATCAGGCGCATGCGCGCAGTGTTCCGCAAGAACGTGGAAGTCGTTGAGGAAGCCGACGACCTTCGGGGGTTTCTCACGAATTTCTTCAAGCCCGCGCGCGTCACGGAATTCCGCGAGTCGGGCGAGCCGGGAAGGAAAGTAGTGTCGGTGACGGTCAACAAGGAAGACAAGGGCGCCGCAATCGGACGGGCCGGCGAGCGCATTAAAAAGGCGCGCGTTCTGGCAAAACGCGAGTACGGCTGCGATGACATCAGGATAGTTTGATTTGAAAACTCGGTTCAGGCTGTTTTGGCATTTACGGTAAAAAAAAGAGTGTGAAAAAATGGCACGTGGAGAGTTCGCCGCAAGGATACTCAAGCAGCAGCGCAAGAAGCACAGGTGGCTCAAGAAGTGGTGGAAGCGCAAAGTGCTTGGCCTGAAGGAGAAGTACGACCCGCTTGAAGGCACTGCCCGCGCAAGCGGCATTGTCATAAAGAAAGTCGGCATTGAGCAGAAGCAGCCGCACTCAGGCATCATCAAGGGAGTGGTCGTCCAGTTGCTGAAAAACGGCAAGAAAGTCACTTGCCACGTCCCGCGCGACAAGGCGGTTACGAAGATCGACGAGCACGACGAGGTCACCATCGAGGGCCTGGGTGGCAGCCAGCGCGGCCAAATGGGTTCCATCCCCGGCGTCCGCTACAAAGTAGTTGCCGTAAATGGCGTTTCCCTCGAGGAACTGCGCAAGGGACGCAAGGAGAAGCCCAAGCGTTAAGCGGGTCTTAAATTCAAAAAGGGTTGATTGTGAAAATGTCCGCAGACGAAGCGAAGGAAGCAAAGGCCGAAAAGCCCGTGGCCAAGGCCACGGAGCACGCGCAGGCAAGGAAGCCGGAAGAAGCAAAAGCCGATGCAAGGGCTGAAGTGCGCGAAGGAAAGTCGGAGGCAAAGAAGGAAGCCAAAGTGGAAAAGCCGCTTGAAATGCCTTACCAGAAGCTCTTCGGCAAGTACGATTATGCCGATGTCGTTGTCAACGACGTGAGCCTTGCTCAGTACATTTCCCTCAAGCCCCTTCGCCTGCCGCACACTTTCGCGCGCCACGGCAACAAGCAGTTCGCCAAGGCGAAGGTCAACATCGTCGAACGGCTGGCAAACAAGCTTATGCGCGGAGGCACGGGCGAGAAAATCGGCGGAAAAGTCATCCGCACGCACGGCCGGCTGCAGGGAAAGAAAACAAAGGTCCTTAAAATCCTTGAAGAGGCTTTTGCGGTCATTGCTGCAAAGACGAAGCAAAACCCCATCCAGCTGCTCGTCAACGCAGTTGAGAATTCCGCTCCCCGAGAGGACACGACGCGCGTGCGCTTCGGCGGCATTTCCTATGCGGTTGCCGTGGACGTTTCCGCCTCGCGCCGGCTTGACCTCGCGCTGCGCAACATCGCGCTTTCCGCAATAATGCAGGCATTCAACAAGAAAACAACGCTCGGAGAGGCGCTTGCGGCGGAGCTCATGGCAGCCGGTGCGAACGACCAGAATTCCTTTTCGGTCAAGCGCAGGAACGAGACCGAGCGAGTCGCCCGCAGCGCAAGGTAAGCTGGGCCAATGTTTTTTTGTTTTTTCCCATGTTTTAGAAGTCAATAGAATGGTGGATTTTTCATGGCACGAAAAGAGGTTGTCGCAGCTGAAGTCGTCAAGCTGATGGGCAACCGCGAGAACATCCGCAACATGGCCATAGTCGCGCACGTGGACCACGGCAAGACTACGCTTAGCGACTCGCTCATGGCGGTTGCCGGGCTCATTTCCCGCGATCTTGCAGGGGAACAGCGAGTTCTTGACTATGACCCGCAGGAGCAGGCGCGCGGCATCACCATCAAGGCGGCCAATGTTTCCCTTGGCTTCACTTACGAGGGCAAGGAATACATCATCAACATGATTGACACGCCCGGCCACGTGGACTTCGGCGGCCACGTCACTCGCGCCATGCGCGCGGTTGACGGCGTCATCCTCGTTGTCGACAGCGTCGAGCAGGTCATGCCCCAGACGGAAACCGTGCTGCGCCAGGCGCTAAAGGAGAAGGTAAAGCCGGTTCTTTTCATCAACAAGATTGACCGGCTCATCAACGAGCTTAAGCTCGACGGCAAGGGAATGCAGGAGCGTTTCATCAAGATAATCGGCGCGGTCAACAAGCTCATCACAAACTACGCTCCCGAGGACATGAGGGCCGAGTGGCTCATCGGCGTCGAGAAGGGCAATGTTGCCTTTGGCACGGGCTTCCACAAGTGGGCCGTCTCCTACCCCATAATGAAGAAGAACAACATGAACTTCGTCGAGCTTTACAAGTTGTGCGCGGCAGGCGACCACAAGACCTTGCGCGAAAAGGCGCCCATCGAGGAAGTCATCCTCGAAATGGCGGTCCGCAACCTCCCAAACCCGCTCACTGCGCAGAAGTACCGCATTCCCGTAATTTGGAAGGGCGATGTTACTGACCCGCACTGCAAGGCCATGATGGACTGCGACCCCAACGGCCCGGCGTGTTTCATGGTGACAGCCATCCAAGTCGACGAGCACGCAGGCGAGGTGGCAATTGGCCGGCTTTACAGCGGAACTGTCCGCAAGGGAACGGACCTTTACCTCGCCCACCAGTACAAGACGCAAAAGCTCCAGAACGTCGCGATGTACATGGGCCCCGACCGCGTCCTCGTGGATGAAGTGCCTGCGGGCAATATCGTCGCAATCATCGGCTGCCGCGACGTCTTCGCCGGCGAGACCTGCAGCGAAGGCCAGATGGAGCCGTTTGAGAAAATCAAGCACCACAGCGAGCCTGTCGTGACGAAGAGCGTAGAGGCGAAGAACCCGCGCGACCTAGTGAAGCTAATTGAAGTCATGCAGAGGCTAGGCAAGGAAGACCCGACCATCCGCGTTGAAATCAACCAGGAGACGGGCGAGCACTTGATAAGCGGAATGGGCGAGCTTCACCTGGAAATCATCGAGTACAAGATTTCAAAGGAGCGCGGCGTGGAGATTGAGACTAGCCCTCCGATTGTAGTTTACCACGAGACCATAATGGGCGAGGGGCCCGAGCTAGAAGGCAAGTCGCCCAACAAGCACAATAAGTTCCGCATCGAAGTCAAGCCGCTTGACGAAGGCGTCTTGAAGGCCATTACCGACGGCGACATTGACGAGCGCACAAAGGGCAAGGACTTGCAGGAGAAGCTCATCAAGGCCGGAATGGACCGCGACGAGGCAAAGAAAGTCATCTGCATCCACCGCAACAACGTCTTCATCGACGCCTCCAAGGGCGTGCAGTACCTGCAGGACATCAAGGAGTTGATTGTCGACGCATTCCAGGAGGCGATGGAACAAGGCCCGCTTGCCAAGGAAAAGGTAGTGGGAGTCAAGGCACTTCTGACCGACGCCACCATCCACGTCGACCCGGCCCACCGCGGCCCCGCGCAAGTCATGCCGGCCATCAAGCGGCCAATCTACGCCGGCATGCTGCAGGCAAAGTGCGTGCTGTTCGAGCCAAAGCAAAAGCTTTTTGTCAGCGCGCCCCAGGAATACCTCAGCTCGATCATCAACAGCATCCAGGGAAGGCGCGGGCAGGTCATTGACATTGCGCAGGAAGGCGAGGCGGTCAACGTCAACGCGAAAGTTCCCGTTGCGACGATGTTCGGCTTTGCCAACGAAATCCGCGGCGCCTCGCAAGGCCGCGCGGCGTGGTATTACGAATACGCGGGTTATGAAAAGCTTCCCGAAAACCTCCAGGCCCCGACGATTGCAAGCATCCGCAAGCGCAAGGGCGAGCCGGAAGTCGCGCCAACCGCGAAGGACTTCATGGACTAAACGACTGGCGGAGTCCGCTTTTTCACCCGTTGCAATAAGCCGCCAACTTTTTTTGCAGTAAGACGTGCGCCGCGCAGCGCAAACTCAAGCAGTTTTGCGGAACGCGTTTTTGTCACTGACAGCTTCGGAACCAGGTAATAGTTCCCCGTAAACGGGTGCTTGAGCAAATAATGGTCGCGCAGGAGTATGCCGAGTCCCTTTTCGTCTGTCGGTAAGTCCCTAAATTGCGGTTCTAGCAAGCGATCCATTCGTTTAACAAATCCGTCAGCATTGGCTATTTTTGCAGCAAGTTCTTTAGCATCGGAAGGTACGTGCCTTTGGTCTCCGTAGTCCTCCGCAACTGAGTCTGCATCCTTTTTCCACATTTCGGGGTCGATTAACCTCGGAAACTCGGCTGCCGCATAGGCTGACAGTTGTTCGTCAAGGTCTTTTCGCCCTTTCAGCACGTACTTTGGAATTACACGCGTCTGCTCCTCGCTTTGGCGCAGCTCATCAATCACCTGGGTCACAACCTGTGCTGCTACGTTCACTGGCACGATTCGAATTTCTCCATTCTCAAGGTCAAGTTCGTGTTTGAACCACTGCGGTACAGTCCGCTTGCCGAGCAAGTAGTTATTCGTCCAAGGATGTTCCACGAGCCAGCGTGCCAGTCCCGTCGCTTTTGGGTCAATCAGGCCATGCGTATCAATCAGCGCCCTTAACCTTTTCGTGTATACCCTCGTGGCGGTCTGTTTTGCAACCCTCTTCGTCAGACTTGCCTTGGCATTTTCTAGCTCTTTCCTTACTTTCGGGGGTAAAAACTCAGGAGGCGGCTGGACGTGGTAAGGTTTTTCATTACGCATAGAAGAGGATTTGTTTAGCGGGTATAAAATAGTTCGCAAAACTGTAATTCAGCCAATTAGCCGCGGTTTGCCAGCCCAACCGCCTTGTAGACCAGCCGTGCCGCAAGAAAGTCAGGCGCCCGAAGGCCCGGGATGGGCGCAAGCTCGCAAAAATCCATCCCAACAATGTTGCGCTGTTTCGCAACTGCCGCAAGCAGCCCCACTGCCTCCTCGTACAAAAGCCCGGCAGGCTCAGGCGTGCCAGTTGCAGGCATTATACTCGGGTCAAGGACATCTAAATCAAAGGTAATGTAAACGTTCTTCTTGAGCTTGGGCACTATGCGCCTTATTGCCGCAGCCAAGTTTTGCTTCACTTCTTTGGCCCAAACTATTTCCACCTTGTTCTTTTCACAAAACTCCAGCTCATTCTTTCCCGCATTGCGCGCTCCAATTATAACTTCATTCACTTTTTCCTTGGCAATGCTCGGAGTCAGGTCGGCGATGCGCGCCCCAACCGCCGCGTGGCTGTGCTTGCTTCCCTCATACTCATCCCAGCAGTCAAGGTGCGCATCGAAAGCCAGCACGCTCAACCCGCTTTGCCAAAAGTGCCTTGCCGCAGCCTGCACGCCGCCGATTGCAACCGAGTGGTCGCCGCCCAAAGTAATCGGAATTTTCTTATGCTCAAAAACTTGCCCCACGGCTTCGCGCACGCGCCTGCAAGTTTCCTTCGCATCCCCGCGCGCGGGCTCAAGCTCGTCTAGCGTGTAAATACCCGCATCCGCAGGCCGCTTTTCGAGCTCGTGGTCGTAAAGCTCGAGCTGCCTGCTTGCAGTAATGATGGCATGTGGGGCGTCCTTCGCCCCGCTTCCATAACTCGCCGTGCCGTCGTAAGGGACGGGCAGCACGACAAAGCGCGCCTTTTCAAACGACTGTTCCTCTAAGCCGGCGAAGTTATACGGCGGGAGGGCGTGGAGGAGTTTCATGCGGATTTTATTTAAGTTCGCGCAGATAATTAATCGCTGCGGTGCCCGTCTTGATGGCGGCTTGTCGAAAGCCTTTTAAAACTCTTCTTGGCATAACAATTAGTTGGCTGATAGGCTTATCATGGCTGATTGTAGGTTGTTTTGCTCCCGGTCGGTTTTTTCGGGCAGCGCGTTGGATTTAGCACACAAATAGGTTGGACAATCGATTTTGGGAAGTTTTGCGTTAATCTAATCATTTGAATGGAGCGTGATTTGGAAATGGCTGACAAACCTCACTTGAACTTGATTTTCACGGGTCACGTCGACCACGGCAAGTCAACTACCGTCGGGCGCATCCTTTACGACACTGGCGCGCTTTCGGAAAACGACTTGCGCAAGCTCAAGGAAGAGGCTGCCAAGGTAGGAAAGGCGACTTTCGAGTTTGCCTTCGCGATGGACCGGCTCAAGGAGGAACGCGAGCGCGGAGTCACCATCGACATTGCCCACAAGGACTTCAACACGGCAAAGTACTACTTCACCATCATCGACGCGCCCGGCCACAAGGACTTCGTCAAGAACATGATTACCGGCGCTTCGCAAGCCGACGCGGCGGTTCTCGTCTGTTCAGCGAAGGAAGGCATCCAGGCGCAGACAATCGAACACGCTTTCTTGCTTAAAGTGCTTGGAGTTGGTCAATTTATCATCGGCGTCAACAAGATGGACGCGGTCAATTACGACAAGGCGGCTTACGAGAAAGTCAAGACCGAGCTTTCGGCCAAGCTCAGGCCAATGGGTTATCCCGTTGACAAGATTCCCTTCGTCCCCTACTCGGCATACCAAGGCGACAACATCGCCAAGAAGAGCGAGAAGATGCCGTGGTATACCGGCCCGACTCTGCTTGAGGCCTTCGACGCTCTCGTCGAGCCCAAGAAGCCCACCGACAAGCCCCTGCGCCTTCCCATCCAGGAAGTCTTTACCATCACCGGACAGGGGACCGTCCCCGTCGGCCGCGTCGAGGCAGGCATTCTCAAGCCCAACATGAGCGTCATCGTCATGCCGGCGAACAAGATCGGCGAAGTCAAGACGATTGAAATGCACCACCAGCAATTGGCGCAGGCAATTCCCGGCGACAACGTCGGGTTTGCGCTCAAGGGCGTTGACAAGAAGGACATCCAGCGCGGAAACGTGCTGGGCGACCCCAAGAGCCCGCCCTTGGTTGCCGAGGAGTTCACGGCCCAGGTTGTCGTGCTGAACCACCCGACTGCAATTGGCAAGAACTACACTCCCGTCTTCCACATCCACACTGCGCAGCTCGCCTGCCAGATTGTCGAGATTGTTGAGAAGAAGGACCCCAAGACCGGCGCGACGATGCAGAAGAACCCGGACTTCATCAAGACGGGCGACGTTGCAATCATCAAAGTCAAGCCCACCAAGCCGGTGGTTGTCGAGAAGTACAGCGACTTTCCCGCCCTCGGCCGCTTTGCCATCCGCGACATGGGCCAGACCGTCGCAGCCGGCGTAGTGCTTGAAGTCGTTCCCAAGAAGGCGTGAGGTTCAAGCCCATAATTTATTCTTTTTTCAACTTTCGTTTTTCTTTCAAATCGGTTTTCAGGGTTTTTGCAGGAAGTCAATTGTTTCAAAATAGGTGTTTTGGAATATGAGCAAGGCGCGCATCAAGCTTGAGGGGCCGGACGTAACCGAGCTTGACGAAGTGTGTTCGCAAATCCGCGACATCGCCAAGCGCATCGGCGTCGAGCTGCGCGGCCCCGTTCCACTTCCCACCAAGCGCCTGCGCATAAGCACGCGCAAGACGCCCTGCGGCGACGGTTCCGACACTTACGAAAAGTGGGAAATGCGCATCCACAAGCGCCTCATCGAAATCTTCGCCGACGACCGCGTCCTGCGCGAAGTAATGCGCATACGAATCCCCGCCTCAGTCAACGTCCAGATGACGCTGAACTGAAACACTATTTCTTCCCTGACCATACGCTCTAGAGTCCGTGCTTATTCATCCAGTCTAAGGCTTTTTCGTCGTATTCGCCATTTTTCGCCTTTTCCCAAGCCTTGTGCGCAGGAGTGCCAGTTGTAACCTGCATGATGAAATAGGCGCCTACGCCTTTGGGCCGTTTTTCAACGCGTTCCAAATGGGTTGCTGCAAACCCGACGTACCAGCCGATTGACCGCCGGTCCAACATTTTTTTTCCAAGTCGTCTCAAAAATCTAACGCTTCGA
>CAZPDD010000034.1:0-10019 GCA_964585235.1 Microcaldota archaeon
TCCGCATCAGTGTATTCGCACGCCCTTCCCTTCGAACGGAAGGTGAAGAACGGCCGCAGGCCTATGAAGGAATAGCGGGCGATCTTGGCGCTTCCTTCAACCGACTCTAAGAGGAAACATTCCTTGCCTCCGCTTGCGCCGTCGCGCAAAAGCGCGAAAACCTCAAGCGGCGTGAGCGAGGTTTTTACAATCTCGGCCTTAGCAGTAAGTTTCATTCCATAACCACCCGTGTTGAAAAGAAGAGAACGCCGGAGGCTAGGCGGTGAAGGGCCGCCAAGCCACATCAGTGATAGCCCCTGCGTTCATGTCAAACAAGTAAATATACAGCCGGAACTATTTAATACTTTGTCGTACAAAATTGTCCATAGGTTGTTTTGCATGTGGAAACGCATTTGCGAGAAATTTGCCGAACTGCCTGCGCAGACGCAGGTGGCGCGCAAGATGATTGAGCTTGGCCTGCGAATAGGCTTGGACGGCCGGGTGCGCTGCGGGGAGGTTGAGGTGAAGGAAGTCAGCCTGGCTGCCGCGGCCAAAGTTGACCGGCGAGTTGTGAAAGCCACAGTCAAGTCCATACTAGGCGACAGGAAACTTGCCGCGCTGTTCTCCGGCATCCAGCCTGCAGGCTCGTTTCTCAAGGACGTGGCGCACGAGCTTGGCTTCGGGGTGGTGGAGCTTGAGGCGAATGCGAAGAAGGCGGGCATAATTGCCGCCTCAACCACGCTGTTGGCGAGGCGCGGCATTAGCGTGCGTCAAGTTTATGCGAAGGACCCCGACCTCTTTGAAAACCCGACGCTCGTAATAATTACCGAAAAGCCGGTTCCGGGCGCGTTGCTCAACAAATTCTCGAAAATCCCGGGAGTCAGGAAGGTGAGCGTAATTTGAGACTTCTGCAAACACGCATCGTGGCATTCACTGCAATTCAGCCGACTTCGGCAGGACCGCCGATGTTATGACCCGGTGGGCCTTGAGCAAGTCCGATCCTTCGAAAATCAAAATAACCTCGCCACCAATAGTGTGCATCGAATGTATTGGAATATTGTTGAAAGCCAGAGCTCGCGTTATTAGATAGTAGATTCCCGGCATTTCCTTTGCGGAGGGTTCGAAGTCAATTGACACTAAACCGAGGCCTGATTTTTCGTGAATTATCCGAATCCCACCAAGGATGCGCATAACTCCCTCCCGGTTGAATTGATTTGTCAAAAATGCAGTTTCATTAACTCCTTCGATTATCGAAAGAAAAGATCCTGCCTGCTTTGAAACTTGTTTTTCAAGCTCAAAGGCATGTGAGCTGACCCGGGGATTTTTTTTAAACGAGATTTCGTAGAGGTTTGACTTGGTGCTGATGCTCATATCCTTGGAAAATATCCATTTGTTCACAGGGTTAGCTGCATTATTAGTAGCATGACGCCTTATTGCCATACTCACTGCCGTAGACTTGACCTTGCGCGAAAGTAATCTCTCTACCTTCGGCTGCAGCTTAAGGGCAAGCGCACTCACGTTGAGAAGGCCAGCGTTCAGCAAATCTGCAATAAAAGGATTAGCCTCAAGCTCGGATTTGATGACATGATTTACCGTGACCATAATAGAAAATTAGACTGCCCTTATTTAAGGATTGTTATTTTTTTAACATTAAGTTAAAGTATTTGAAATAGCTAAAACAAGTTATGAAAGCAGCTATAATTCTAGACTCTCAGTTAGGTCCGGGCTTACTGGCTAATGCCTCAGCGTGCATCACCTCGGGTCTTTTCCACAATGAGATTGAACTATACGGGGATGAAATTCCTGGCGATGGATTCACATTCATACCGATAACAAAAATTCCCATACTCGTCCTTAGATACAATGGAACAAAATGGGCTGAACTACTTCAACTCGTGAAAAAAAGGAAACTTAAGTACATGATCTTCACAAAAGAAGGGCAAACAACCACTTCATACTCAGAGTACGCGAGCAGGGTCAACGGCAAGTCAGTGGAACAACTTCAAGTGATTGGAATCGGGGTCCTTGGGGAGGATGAAGCAGTAAAAAGCGTAGCTGGCAGTTTCCCCTTATTACGTTGATCGATACAAGCTGGGGGGAAAAGCCTTTTTAACAACCGACGGCACAAGGTTATTGCAATGTCTAAAGCAAATTCAGTTCAGGGCGCTTTGCGCGACTCCTTTTCGAGCTTTAGCTTTGGCTACTTTTATTGGCAGAACTAAGCCAATGAAGCTTTGAAAGCTTCTTTGGCAAACGCCTCACGCGGGTTGGCGGCTCGCGGTGAAGCGAGGGCGATTTTCAGCGGATTTCAAGCGTTGAGCTTGTCACCCGCTGTTTTTGCGCAATTTCAATTACCTAGCGTCAAGTTCAAAAAAGGTGTTTTGAAAATGGAACAGAAAAGCATTTCACAAGTCAAGTTCAGGCTCGCCTCCCGCCAGGGAAATGCCGGAAATACGGTAGTGAGAGCCGGAGGCGTGGCCATAGGCGGCCGCGAACTTACTGTAATCGCAGGCCCGTGCAGCGTGGAGAGCGAAGAGCAGCTGCTTGAGACGGCACTCGGCGTGCAGGCGGCTGGCGCGAAGATACTGCGCGCGAGCATCTTCAAGCCCCGCACCTCGCCTTACGACTTCCAGGGGCTGGGAATCAAGGGCCTTGAAATAGTCGAGCGGGTCAAGGAGGAGACGGGAATGCTGGTTGAAACCGAAGTCATGCACCCCGACCACGTGAGTCTTGTGGAGCCTTTCGTCGACCTCATCCGAGTCGGCTCGCGCAACATGCAGAACTTTGATTTGCTCAAGGAAGCGGGCAGGAGCGAAAAGCCCGTAATCCTCAAGCGAGGCCTGTCAGCCACCGTCAACGAATTCCTGCTCGCCGCCGAGTACATACTCAACGAAGGAAATCCGGGGGTGGTGCTCTGCGAGAGGGGCATACGCACGTTCGTGACTGAAACGCGCAACACTCTTGACTTGAACTGCGTGCCGCTCATCAAGTCAATGAGCCACCTGCCCGTCATCGTAGACCCTTCGCACGGAACTGGCGACCCGCAACTCGTTGCGCCAATGAGCAAGGCAAGCGTAGCAGTCGGGGCTGACGGGCTGATGATAGAAGTTCACCGCAACCCAAAGGAGGCCCTCAGCGACGCAAGCCAGCAAATCACGATAGAGCAGTTCGGCCGCCTGATGAAAGACATCAAGCCCGTTGCAGAGGCAGTTGGCAGGACTATTTGAGGAGCAAAAATGCGCAAGATATTGGTTCACACGAAGGCAAGGCCGAGCCTATACCCCGTGATGGTCGGGGCGCAAGTCGAGCAAGCCGCGGCAATAGTCGCGGGCCTCAAGGCAACCAAGGCTGCGGTCATTTGCTCGAAAAATACGCGGGCAATTGCGCAGAGAATTGCAGCTGAAGCCCTAAGCATCAGCTTGCCCCATTGCGTGCTTGAAATCCCGGACGGGGAGGAAAACAAGAGCATGGCAACACTACAGGGACTGCTTGAGAAGATGCGGGGCGAGAAGCTCGACCGCGACGCGGTTCTCATCGCAGTTGGCGGGGGGGTGCTTGGGGACATGGCGGGCTTTGCCGCTGCGGTTTACTTGCGCGGCATTCGCATCGTGCAAGTGCCAACTACGCTTGTCGCAATGGCCGACAGTTCAGTCGGCGGCAAGACTGGCGTCAACTTTGGCGGGAAAAACTTAGTGGGCGCATTTCACCAACCCGAGGCGGTCGTCATGGACTTTTCGGTGCTTAAGACTCTTGCGGCCGAAGAAGCCCGCCAGGGGCTTGCGGAAATAGTCAAAGTCGCTTGCATACGCAGCCCGGAGTTGTTCAAGTTCATTGAAGAAAACCCGGAAAAGGCAGTTGCGCTTGAGGAACGCACGCTTGAGCGGATGGTGCGCGAGGCGGTTGAAATCAAGGCAGACGTCGTTGGGGTTGACGAGCGCGAGTCGCGAGAGCTTTCAAGGGATTCGGGCAATTCACGAATGCTGTTGAACTTCGGCCACTCGCTCGGCCACGCTCTTGAGAAGGCAAGCGGATATTCGCTCAAGCACGGGGACGCGGTGAGCATCGGTATGGTTGGCGAGTGCGAAATTGCCAAGAGGATGGGCCTGCTTGAGGAAAGCGAATGCGTGCGGATTAGAAATTTGCTTGAAAAGCTTGGCTTGCCAACGAGTGCACCCGGAGTTGATGCCGGCAAGGCGGTTGAAGCGCTTCAGGACGACAAGAAGAATTCTTCAGGCGAGCTTGTGATGGTATTGCTGCGGAAAATAGGAAGAGGGGAAATCGTGAAGGGCGTACCGCGTGAGCTTGCGGCGCAGGCACTTTCGGAGCTGGTGCGGGAATGAACATTGCCTTGGTAGGGATGATGGGCGCGGGCAAGAGCGAGGCCGGCCGCAGGCTTGCTGGCGAGCTCGGCTTCCGCTTCGCAGATACTGACGAGCTGGTTGCGCAGGCAGCAGGCAAGGGTGTCCTGGAAATATTTGAGCAAGACGGGGAGGCGCGTTTCCGCCAGCTCGAGCGCGAGGCTATTTCCGATGCAGTTTTGGGCGACCGGACAGTAATCGCCTGTGGCGGGGGCGTAGTTGAGAGTGAAGCTAGCCTAGCCGCGCTGCTTGAGAATGCGCTTGTCTTCTACCTGAAAATCGCACCTGAACAAGCTGCGCAGAGAATTGCCAACAGGGACATGCGCCCGCTGCTTAGGGGCAGGAATGCGGCGGCAGTGCTTGTGCAATTGCTTGATGGGCGAAGCCTCGCTTACGAGCGTGCGCACTTCACTGTTGACGCGGGCGGCAGCGTTCAGCAAGTTGTTTCCAAAATCCGCGCCATACTTTCCGCCAAGGCGGCGGTTTGCGCAGTTGTTTGCGCAGAGGGCAAGGAAGCTGCAATTGAGCAAATCCGCATGGCCGCAGCGGGTGGCGCAGATATTGTCGAGCTGAGGCTTGACTTGATTGGAGCCGGCGAAGAGGACTTGGCCGAGCTTGCCGGCGCCTGCTCCCGGACGGGTGTGCAGTTTGTCGCAACCTGCAGGGAAGCAGACGAAGGCGGGCGCTACTCGGGCGGACAGGAGGAAAAGCTCGGCCTTCTCGCAAAGGCATCCTTCGAGGGCGCGGCTTTCGTTGACGTCGAGCTGGGGAAAGAAACGCTGCTTAGGGAAATTAGGCGCAGAGTGGCGGGGAAAAGCAAGGTAATCGCCTCATTCCATGACTTTGGCGGCAGGATACAAAAGCAAGAGCTTCTTGAAGTCCTGCGAAAGCAGAGCTCCGCTGCAGATGTCGGAAAGATTGCATGCAAAATCAACGCGCTTGAGGCAGCAGTCATGATGGAACTGCAGACGGAGGCCAACAAGATGGGCTTTCCGCTTGTGCTTACGCCAATGGGCAAAGGCGTATTTCCAACTCGCATTGCCTGCTCCCTTGCAGGGACTGCCTTCACTTACGCAGCCGCAGGCGAGTCAACCGCACCAGGCCAGCCTGCCTTGGAGCAGGTGAAAAACGTGCTGAAGAGCATTGGGGGCGGAATTCACGCCAGCGGATTTACTTTCGGGGAAAAATTCCGCATCGAAGTTTTTGGCAGCAGCCACGGACCGGCCGTCGGAGTTGAGGTCTTCGGCTGCCCGGCTGGAATTCGCGTAGGCGAGGCGGACTTGCAGGCCGAGCTTGACAAACGCAAGCCGGGCCAAAGCCTGCTCACCAGCCCGCGCAAGGAAGAGGACAAGGTGGTTATTGAAAGCGGAATCAGCGACGGAGTGACAACCGGAGGAACAATCCGCATGCTGGTGCGAAACAAGGACGTGATTTCCGCCCATTACGCGGAGCTCAAGAACAAACCGAGGCCGGGTCACGCTGACTACCCTGCGTTAGTCAAGTACGGCTCAAACGAGCCTGGCGGCGGGTTTTTCTCGGGCAGAATGACTGCGGCATTTGTGATGGCTGGCGCAGTTGCCAAGAAGCTGCTTGAGGAACGCGGAGTACGCACGATGGCGTTTGCGAAACAGATTGGGACCATGCAGGTCGACCGCGAGGTTTCAGAAGAGGAGATTCTTGGGAACACTTACAACAACCCGGTTCACACTGCTGCGCCTGAAAAAGCCGAAGAGATGGCAGCCGAGGTTGAGGCAGCGAGGATGCAAGGCGATTCCGTAGGCGGGGTCATCGAATGCAGGGTGACCGGCCTGCCGCCGGGCATCGGCGAGCCCATGTTCGAGTCAATCGAAAGCGTGGTTGCGAAAGCGGTTTTTGCAATCCCCGCGGTAAAGGGAATCGAATTCGGCTCTGGCTTTGCCGGCTCAAGACTCAGGGGGTCGGAGAACAACGACGCGTACGCGCTTGGTGAAGGCGGGAAAGTAATCACCCTGACGAACAATTCGGGCGGAATCCTGGGCGGGCTTACAACCGGCATGCCGATTGTCTTGCGCGTTGCCGTAAAGCCGACTTCAAGCATCCACAAGCCCCAGCGGACTGTTGACCTAGCGGAGAAGCGGGAAGTCGAACTTGTTGTTAAAGGCAGGCACGACCCGTGCATTGCAATAAGGGCCGTGCCGGTTGTCGAGAGCGTAGCGGCATTTTGCATTGCAGATATTCTTCTCAAGGACTCAAAAGGCGGTGGTTTGAATGGATAGGCTAAGCGAACTCAGGGGCGAAATCGACGGCCTTGACGAAAAGCTCGTAGCGCTGCTTGCCAAGAGAATGGCAGTTTCCAAAACAATCGGAAAGGCAAAGAAATCGCTTGGATTGGACGCGGTTGACGAGGCGAGGGAAAGGCAGGTGCTTATGCAAGCCATCAGGCTGGGCGAGGCAAACGGACTGCATGAAGAGTTCGTCGAGGGCATTTTCAAGCAAGTGCTTGAGGAAAGCCTGGCTGCGCAGAAATCGGAACAGACAATAGTAGCATTCCAGGGTGAAGCTGGCGCTTTCAGCGAAGAAGCCGCCTGCGCGGCATTCCCGGGCTGCGTGCCGGTTGCCTGCAAGACATTCGCAAACGCGCTTGAGGCAGTTGAACGCGGGGAAGCGGATTACGCGCTCTTGCCGATTGAAAACTCCACGGAGGGAATAGTCGGCGCAGTTGCCGACCTACTAGTACGGACCAAGCTCGCCGCCGTTGGCGAAGTGCTTTTGCGCGTCAACCTCTGCCTTCTTGCGCTGCCTGGACAGCGAATGGAAGGAATAAAGGAAGTCTACTCGCATCCGCAGGCGCTTGCGCAGGCAGGTAGCTTTCTTTCCACCCGGCTGGCGCAGGCGGCGCAGATTCCGTTTTACGACACTGCCGGGGCCGCGCAGATGATTGCCCAAAGCAGGCGAGAGGGTGCGGCGGCAATCGCAAGCAAGGCGGCCGCGAGGCATTACGGGCTTGAAGTCATTGCCGAAAAAATCGAGGCCAGAGAAAGCAACTTCACGCGCTTCCTCGCCTTTGCTAGGCAGCCTGCAAAGGACGCAAAGCGGGAGAAGACTTCCATCGTCGCGTGGCTTGAGAACAAGCCCGGCACGCTTGCAGGCATAGTTGACACGCTTTCCGCAAAAGGCATCAACATAACGCGCGTCGAATCAAGGCCAATCAAGGAAAAGCCTTGGGAGTACGTTTTCTTCGTCGACTTCGAGGCAGATTGCCAAAGCGGCGTTGGAAAGCAGGCGCTAGAGGAAATGGGAAAGTACGCTCGGGCGACGAAAATCATTGGCAGCTATGCGAAGGCTAAATTTGGCGGGCGGACGTGACTGATGAAAATTTTTGCAGGTTCTGCTAAAGGAACCACCTAAAGTGATTTGCATGAATGTTGAAACAACCAGAAACTTCGTCAAGGCGCACAACGTCTTGGCCGAGTTCATTGAACACCCATCAGCCGATGGACTCACAAGCGAGGGGGCAGCCACAGCTGCCGGCGTGCCTTTGTCACTCGTAATAAAGGCATTGTGCTTTGTCGAGGGAAAAAAGAAGTGTTTTGTGATAATCCAAGGCAATAAGAAAGTTGACACTAAAAAAATCCCCGGGTTGAAAAAACCTCGCCTGGCCACCCCGTCGGAGTTGAGCGGGTGGTTTGACGCTGAACCGGGCGGAATACCGCCAGTTGGTCTGCCCGCAGACGTACCAAAAATAGTCGACGAAGGCATCCTGTCGCAACAGTTTGTAGTTGGTTCTGCCGGTTCGAGGTTTGTTGGCCTGAAAATAAGCCCCAAAACAATCGCGGAACAGCCAAACACTACAATACTTGATGTGAGCTTATGAGAATTGCAATAATCGGCTTCGGCGCCTTCGGCCAACTGGCTGCAAGGCGCCTTCAAGGCAGTTGCGAAATAGTGGTGCACGACACTAGCACCGCCAGGCTTGCCCTTGCAAGGAAAACGGGCTTGAAAACCGCTTCACTGCGAGAAGCGTGCGCGAGCGACGCGGTGGTTTTTTGCGTCCCGATTTCAGCCCTGCAACCTGCGCTTAAACAAGCCCGCAAGTTACTCAAGCCCGGCACTCTCGTGCTTGACGTATGTTCGGTGAAA
The DNA here is from genome assembly GCA_964585235.1 of Microcaldota archaeon. Classification (GTDB taxonomy): domain Archaea; phylum Micrarchaeota; class Micrarchaeia; order Norongarragalinales; family UBA97; genus JAGVFW01. The sequence continues at coordinate 8,457 of CAZPDD010000034.1, forward strand.
GTGCTTCCCTGCCGGCTCATGAAGCGCCTGCTGCCGCAAGGCGTGGAGGCAATCGGCACACACCCGCTCTTCGGGCCGCAAAGCGCAGCCGAAGGAATCAACGAGCTACAGATAATTATCTGCCCCATTCGCGCAAGCAAACAAACCTTGGAAAACCTCAAATCTATTCTTTCAAAGCTCGGGCTCAAAGTGGCCGTAATGACGCCGAGCCAGCACGACAGGCTGATGGCGCAAACGCAGGCAATTTCGCACTTCGTGGCAAAGGCACTTGAAAGAACTGGCTTTGCTGGCAGGAAAACCGGGCTTGCAAGCGTGCGAAAAATGCAGGAGGCGACGGAAATCCTGCAAAAAGACTCGCCCAGGCTTTTCAGGGACTTGCAGAAGCTCAATCCGTTCGCCGGGCGGGCGCGCAAAAAGCTTTTGGCCGAGTTGAATGCAATCGAGCGTGGACTTGAATGAAATCCGTAGAAATCAAGCCGGTTTCCGGCCCGCTTGACGCAACGGTAAGGGCGCCTCCTTCAAAAGCGCATACCCTGCGCGCAATATTTCTCTCAAGCCTCGCGCGTGGGAAAAGCGTTTTGAAAAACCCGCTGCTCGCCGACGACCAGCTCATTGCAATCGAGGCGATGAAAAAATTCGGGGCGGGAATTGACGTCGAAGCTGGAGGAAGGCAGTTGGTTGTTGAAGGGGCGGATGGCGTGCTTGCGGCTCCAGAAAAAGTTTTCGTAGGCAATTCGGGCGTGAGCATGCGCTTTTTGTGCTCCATTGCCGCAATTGCCGGCAGCGGGGGCGAGCGCATCGTGCTTGACGGGGACGCGCGAATGCGCCAACGGCCAATCGGCGAGTTGCTTGAGGCACTTTGCCAACTTGGCGGACAAGCCCGTTCTCTGGGTGCCAACAACTGCCCGCCTGTTGAAGTTGTTGGAAAGAGCCTGCTTGGCGGGACTGCTTCAATCGACTCTGCGAAAAGCTCGCAGTTCGCCTCTTCCCTGCTTGCGGCGCTGCCGCTTGCGCCTCAGGATTCGGTCCTGAAAGTAGCCGGAGAGGCGAGTTCGCGGCCTTATGTCAACATCACGCTTGACTGCATCAGGGCGTTTGGCGGCAAGATTGCAGTAGGCAAGAACGAATTTCATTTTAAGGGAAACCAATCCTACCTCGGACGCGAGTACGAAATCGAGGGCGACTACTCTTCAGCCGCTTTCTTCTTCCAGGCGGCTGCAGTTACCGGAGGCAAGGTTCGAGTGAAAGGCCTGAGGCGCGATTCGCTTCAAGGCGACAAGCGCATGCTAGAGTTCCTGCGGCAAATGGGTTGTGAAGTAAGGCAGGCGGAAGGCGAAGTTCTTGTATCCGGGCCGGAAGAACTCAACCCGCTTGACGCCGAATTGCGCGACTTTCCCGACATCGTCATGCCTCTTGCCGTAGCGTGTGCGTTTGCGAAAGGAAGAAGCGAATTGCGTGACGTTGGGCACCTGCGTTTCAAGGAAAGCGATAGGCTCGCGGCTCTTCAAGAAGGGCTTAAACGCATCGGAGCAAAAGCGCAGGTGGAAGGAAACTCTTTAGTGA
>CAZPDD010000035.1:0-9786 GCA_964585235.1 Microcaldota archaeon
AGGCAGTCTCGGCATGTCTTCGCTGAAAGGCGGTTTTTGAGAGCCGTAGACGCTCATGCTGCTGGTCAGCACGACTTTCTTCAGGCCGTTTCTAATCGCCGGCACAAGAGTGTACAAATAAGCAAGGTAATTGCGCTCGGTGCACTGGGCGGGCGTGAATTGGCTCCTTCCCTCCGTCGCATCGGCGGCCAAATGGAAAAGCACTTCGGGCTTGACGGAATTCACGTAGTCTGCAGTTGCCTTGCGCTCGCGCAAGTCTAGCTTGGTAAAGTGGCTCTTGGGGTTGACGTTGCGCGTGTAGCCGCCGCTAAGGTCGTCAACGCCGTAGACCTCGTGGCCCTGCGACACAAGTGCATCGACCAAGTGGCTGCCCATGAAACCGGCCGCGCCGGTGACGAGAACGCGCATAGCTTTGTATCCCTAAGAATAGTTTTTGCCTTGAAAAGGATTTAATACCACTTACGGCAGCACGTTGACTTCGCTGACGTGCTTGAGACCTTTTTCGCCGGAAATCAGCGGCATCTGTAGCATCTCTGCAAGGGCGACGGCGATGGAGTCCGCCATCGACAAATTTGCGTAAGAATTCCGCAGGTATTTGAACCTTATTTCAGCGGCGCGCATTGCAACCGCCTCGTTCACGCCGGTCATCGTGCAAGCCGCCTTTACGTAAGCAAAGATGCTTATTTGGTCTTCTTCGCTGACGCCTTTGCGCAGGAAGGCAAGCTTCAGTTCGAACAAAGTTATTGGGGTAATAAACCGCTCAAACTGGTTGTCGGTGAAAAAACGCCGGTATGCCTCGTACCCAGTTTCTTGGTTAATCCACGCGAGCAGCGCGTAAGTGTCTAAAACTACGGGCTTCAAACAAGCTCACCTTCGTCAAGCCAGTCCTCAATTTCCTGCGCTGAAAACTTGGTTCCCTTAAGCATTCCCAGCATTGCTTCGCCCGCATTCGCAGGAACCGGAACCAGGTGGATTAGCCGGCCGCTGACTATTTCGACGAACTTGTCTCCGGGCTTGAGCCCGAGGGCATCCCGCACTTCCTTTGCGATAACAATTTGGCCTTTGGAAGTAAGCGTAGTTTCTGCACTTACCTGCATCGTCACAGTCTTACTCATAAGGATTATGTATTACTTATGGTATTTAAGACTTACTTAAGTACTTCTTCGTAGCGGCTTTCATAATCCTCGCGCTTCGCTCCGCGCAGCGAAAGCGTTTGCGGCAGGTGAACGAGGTTCCAAACAACGCCGTAAACCTGCAGGGGCAGCAGCTGTGGATGCGCGAGGATTTTCCGCAACGCATCCTCGAATGCCTTCGCCTGATAACGCGCCGCCTCGCCAAACGAATGGTGCTTGAGCATGAAACGCAGGCCGTTTCGCGCGCCCGCCAGTCTGATTTGAACAAAAAACTTCCAGTCCATTTTCTTGTTCTTTCCCTTGTCAGTTGTGCCCGACACTTCGTGTTCGACAACTGCCTTTGGCACGTAAACCGTTTTGAAGCCTGCGCGCCGCGCGCGCAAGCAAAAGTCCGCCCCCTCCATCAGGATGAACCAGTCGGGGTCAAGAAGCCCAACCTTCTCGAAGACCTCGCGCTTGACTGCGAAAGCAGGCTCGTACAAATAATCGAGTTCGCGCACTTTATCGCACTGGCCTCGGTCTTGCTCGTCCTGGCCAAAGTGCCTCGCGCCAGTCGGGTTTTCTTTCGTCAACATCCCGCCGCCGGCTGCCTGCATTCGCCTTGTTCCCATGAAGTAGATTTTGCACCCGAAAATCCCGTAGTCCTTTCGACTGCCGCCGACTTTCATCACTTCGTCGAAAAAGCCCTTGTGGATGACGATGTCCGTGTTCAGCACAAAAACATAGTCAAAGCCCTTGGCAATTGCATACAGGATGCCTGCATTGTTGCCGCCCGCCCAACCCATGTTGTGGGGGAGTTGCAAAAGCTTCACTTGCGGCCATTCTTTTGCCAGAAACTCCTGGCTGCCGTCCGTGCTCCCGCTGTCAACCACTATAGCCGTCACTTTGCCGGCTGCGGCTTTCTTGAAGGCCGGCAGGCAGTAACGCAAGTGGCGCAGGCCGTTGTAGTTGAGGAAAACCGCAGCTGCAGTTGGCATGGTGTTCAAGCACAGAGTCTTTTAATGCTTTTACGGAGATAACTCTCTCCATGGACTTTAACGGAAAGCGAGTTTTTATTACCGGCGGCGCGGGCTTCATCGGCAGCCACGCAGCCGAGACTTTCGCAAAAGCCGGCGGCCAAGTAACGGTTTATGATAACCTCTCGCGCGCCAAGCTGCTTGGCAAGGCAGGCGAGTGGGCTTCCTACAACTGGAACTATTTGTCCAAGCTGCCTGGCGTCAAGTTAGTCAAGGGCGACGTTCTTGACGAAAAGACGCTTGAAAAGGAAATCACCGGCTCTGACGTCATCGTCCACTGCGCGGCGCAAACGGCCGTGACAACGAGCGTCACCGACCCGCGAACAGACTTTCTCAATAACGCTCTTGGTTCTTTCAACGTGCTTGACGCCGCCCGCCGCCACGCAGACGGCGCTGCCTTCATCTACTGCTCAACTAACAAAGTCTATGGCGACAACGTCAACGGAATCGGCCTCTCCGAAGGCCCGACGCGCTATTCCTTCGCAGGAGAATTCGCGCAGGGCGTTCCCGAAAGCTTTCCGCTTGACGCAAGCGAGCACACTCCCTACGGGTGCTCGAAGCTCACTGGCGATGCCTACGCGCGCGACTTTGCAAAACTCTACGGCCTGCGCACCGGCATCTTCCGAATGTCGTGCATTTACGGCGAGCGGCAGTTCGGGGTTGAGGACCAGGGTTGGCTTGCGCACTTCATCATCTCGGCCGCCAAGGGCCGCGGGGTGACGATTTACGGCGACGGCAAGCAAGTTCGCGACGTGCTTTACGCCAAGGACTTGATAGCATGCTACCAAGCTTTTCTTGAAAAGTCAAAGGCCTTAGCCGGCGAGGCGTTCAACATCGGCGGAGGCAGCTCCAACACGCTTTCGCTTCTCGAGCTCATCAGCCTCATCAAGGATCTTACCGGCAAAGAGCTTCAAACCACTCAAGCTGACTGGCGGCCTGCTGACCAGAAGGTGTACGTTTCCGACATCCGCAAGGCTGAGGCAAAACTCGGCTGGAAGCCGGCAACAAGCCCCCGAGAGGGCGTTTCAAAGCTCGCCCAATGGGTTTCAGCTAATGAGCGAGAGTTTGCGTGAATTCCCCAAGGAGTTGAATTTTTCCACCCATGCCTGAAAGCGTTTCCATCGTCATCCCCGCGCGCAACGAGGCTGGCAACATCGCCATCGTCGTTACCGACGTGAAGAAGGCGCTTGCTTCCTTGCCCGGCCGAGATTGTGAAATCGTCGTTGTGGACGACGGCAGCACCGACTCAACGGCCCAGCTTGCTCAGCAGGCGGGCGCCCGCGTAGTCGCAAACAATTCGGGAGTGCACGGCAAGGGAGCCGCCTTGCAGGCGGGCTTTGCAGCCGCCCGCGGCAATTTCATCGTAATGATGGACGCGGATTGTTCTCACCGCGCCGAGGACATTCCGGCGCTTCTCAAGCCGCTTGACGAGGGCGCTGGGCTTGTCATCGCCTCGCGTTCGCTTGGGGGCAGCGACGAGTACACTCACATCCGCACTTTCGGCAACCTTCTCATAACCGGCTTATTCAACTTGTTTTTCGGCACGCGGCTAACGGACGCCATCAACGGCTTCAAGGCATTCCGCCGCAGCCTTGTTGCAGGCAACAGGCGTTATTCGTCCAAGGGCTTTGAGATTGAGGTGGAACTGGTTGCAAACGCCTTGCGCGACAAGATGCGCATTGTGGAAGTGCCGAGCCACGAGCGCGCTCGCTTTGCGGGGCAAATGAAGTCGCGCACCATCATCGACGGCACGCGCTTCGTGCTTGCCGCAATCAGCCAAGGCCTCAAGTACCGGCTAGGACTGTAACTGAAATTAGCCAAATTATTTGCGCTCAAACAGCTCAAAGCCAGGCGGGAATTCCGTTATTGGCGCGTAGTTTTGCTGGATGTAGGCGTAGAGGTCGGGCGCGATTTCCCTGCAGTCGACGACCGTGCGCGTATATTCAAAGACGCCGCTTTTCGTCCCCCGCTCGCACTCCGCGCCGCGCTTAAAGGCAATGAAGCGGATTTGCTTTTGCTCAAGCTCTGCGATTATTTCCGCCTGCCGCGGGCCAGCAATTGCGTTTGGGAGGAAAAACGAGTGTTTGGGTGAGTTTCTCATCGAGTAGAGGTAGACGTCGGGGTAATAGCCCCACACGAATATCGTCTCGCCCGCCGGCACGTTGTTGCGGATGTAGTCGCCAACATCGCTGTACTCGAAGTAAGTGTAATTGCCGTGAAGGACATAGCCCGCAAGCCGCGAAGAGCGGTAGGTAGTTTTCGCCCCCACCTCTGCAAGAACAATGCCGTTGAACAATAGAAGCGCGAGCGCAACCAGGGCAAGTGCCTTGTTCCTACTGATGGCAAAACGAATTCTTTCAACAAGTTGCTTCGCTTCCGGCGTCAAAACTGCAAGTGAAATGCAAAGAAGCAGGGCAGGCAGGGAATTGAGCAGCGCAGCGTCGGCATAACGCGGGTAGGCAATTAGCAGGGAAAGTAAGCCGTTCAGGGAGAGGAGGAGAAACTCGTCGCGGCGTTTCCAGTTGCGTGCAAAAAGCGCGAGCGCAATGGCGGCGGCGAAAACTTCTGTAAAAAACCAGATTGGCGCGGTAAGGGCGGGGGCAACTGCCTCGGTCGAGACATAGTTGGTGAAGTTGTTGAGGAAAAGCTGCGCCACCAAGTCGCCAAGCGCGCCCTTGGAATAAAAATAGGCGGCAACAGGCAGGATTGGGAGTGCAAAGCCCGCCACGGCAGCGGCTGTTTTTTTCAAAAAGCCAAGCGCCTTTTCGGCAAGCTTCCCATTGCCTCTTGCTTCGTTTACAAAAATGAATATCAAGAGGGCAGCGAGGGAAAAGGGCCCGGCGTTTTGCTTGAAAACCATTTCCACCCCGAAGGCAGCCCCGGCTGCGAAAAGCCACTTGAGCTTTCCTGAGGAGATGAATTCAAGCGCGAAGAGGAGGCCGAGGAGGTTGAAAAGCGCAACGTAAGTCACGTGCGTGATGAAAAGCTCCCCCGGAAAGGCAAGGAAAAGAACGGCGTAGGCAAGGGAAAGGAAAAAGGCGATCTTCCGGCTGCGCAGAAGGCGCGAGGCGATGAGGAAGAAAACGCCGGCGGAAAGCGCGTTTGCAACCGCCGCCGCGGCCTTTTGCACCGCGAGCGTCTCGCCAAAAATCTTGAAGAGAAACGCCCACAAGTAGAATTCGCCGGGTGCGTGCATTTCCCACGAGTCGCGGTAAAGCACCCCGCCGGTGACGACCTTGTGCGCCCCAACTGCGGCTTCGGGAAAGCCGGGGCTGTTGAGGAAAAGCGCGTTGAAGGCAAGCGCGAGAATAAAAACTGCGATTGCGTACTTGAGTGAGTCGTTAGACATAAAAATCTTAGGCGTCTCCAAGAATTTAATTAGGAGCTCTAGGCGCAAAAAAGAGGCTATTTTGCCTTAGGTCTCGGCTTAATAGTCAAAACGATGCTGCCCGCGCCGCGAAGAAACTTTTGGCGGAGATTTTTCGGGCCGACCAAGCCGATGTGGTCGCCCTCTCTTTCCAGATCTTTTTGAAGCCGGGTTTCATAAGCGGCCGGACCGCCATGAGGATGGTCGTCGTCTCTTGGTTGCATACGGTAGTGCTTGCTTAGGTTAGTGGAATAGTGGATGATGCCGGCGGTTGCAGCATAATTATTGGAGTCCGCAATTCTTTGTGCCGCGTTTATCATCAAATCTATCTTATGTTGCGGCATTGTCTTAAGTGCTGCCGCAGAAATCTCAATCTTGGTCGTTGATCCCCCGAACTCTATTCCTATTTCTTGCCTTGGAATCCGGTGAAGGTCCGTCAATACGGTCCGTTCAATTCTTTCTGCAAGATCCATGCTATAGATTTTATTCATAGGTGAGTAAACCTTTTGCGGGTAAATAAAACTATCGGAACCTTGGCGTATTTCAATCCGGAGTAGAGCTTTCAAAACATATATTTAGGCAGTTCGCTTTCCCATTCTCATGGCAATTAAGGTCAATTACGTCACGGGCTCGCCCATTCCCGAACGCTCGGGCTACGGCAAGTACTCAAAAAGCGTGCTTTCCGAGCTGCGCCATCTGCCCGGCCTCTCGGTGCGCGAGATAACCGTTGACTTTCCGCTTCACTTTCCTTACAAGAACCTGCTGCTCAACTTTTCAGCAACTCCATTCAAGGCCATGCGGGAGCGAAGCGGGGCAATAACGCACGCGACTTCCCAAGGCCTTGCCTTCCTCGGGACTTTGCACTTCAAGCCGTTTGTCGTCACCGCCTACGATGCGATTGCATTCGCGCTGCCTGAGGAAAGGCAGTCGATTGCCAAGCGCCTGCTGCTTTCCCTCATGCGCCGTGGGCTTCGGCGTGCAAACGCAATAATAACGATTTCCGAATTCAGCCGGCGCGAGTTGTCAAAATACGCCGGGTTAAGCAAGGCCCGCATCCACGTCGCCTACCCCGCGGTTGACACTCGCATCTTCAAGCCTCTCAAGTCCGCAAAGCCCGACTTGAACACTGTTCTTTACGTCGGCAGCGAACAGCCGCGCAAGAACACTGGCGTGCTGCTTGAGGCATTCGCGTTGGCGAAAAAACGCATTCCCCGGTTAAATCTCCTGAAAGTCGGCGCACCCCAGTGGCGTGAAGGCAGGAAGAGCTTCATGGCAAAGGCAAGGCAGCTTGGGGTTGAAAGGGACATTTCTTTCATCGAGTCGGTGAGTGAGCATGAACTGGCGGCCGTTTACAATAGGGCGGGAGTGCTTGTCTTCCCTTCGACTTACGAGGGCTTCGGTTTGCCGCCGCTTGAGGCAATGGCCTGCGGCCTGCCGGTCATTTCAAGCAACGCGGCTTCCCTGCCTGAAGTCACTGGCAAGGCGGCAATCTCGCTTGACCCCCGCAACGTCAGTGGGTTTGCAAGCGCAATTGTGCACGTCCTCAAGGACGGCAAGCTGCGAAAGCGACTGCGCATTGCGGGCTTGAGGCAGTCGAAGAAGTTCACTTGGCGAAAGGCCGCGCTTGCGACAAAAAGAGTTTACGATAGACTGTAAATGCTGTTTCAAAGTGCGCCTATTGCTTCAAGTATGCGCCTGTGGCCTGCGACAAGGCGGTTGAACCAGGCGATTTCCTCTGAAACAACTTTTAGTTTTTCCTTATCGCTCAAATTGCCTGATTTTGCCATTTTCAATCCACCCCGCAATTTCAGTAGCCGCGGAGTTGCCGAAAGAGCGCCGCGTACTTGTCGGCGACTTTTTCCCACGCGAATTCCTTAGCTGTGCGCAAGCTTGCCTTTGACATTCTCTTTCGCAAGCCATCGTCCTGCAAAAGCTTTCTTGCCGCGGCGTTGAACTCCACCTGCGTGTTTGTGCAAAAGCCGTTGCCCCACTGGGGGCCGCACAGCTCCTGCACAGAGTAGAGCTTGAATGCAACGGTTGGCTTTCCAGCTGCGCTTGCTTCGAGGATGCCGAGGCCAAAGCCCTCCCACTGCGACGGGTAGAGGTGGACGTCAAGCGAATTGTAAAAAGAATTCATCTCCTCATTCGGCACGAAGCCGGCAAAGTGCACTCGCTTTTCAAGGCCGAGGGTTTTTGAAAGCTGTCGGCACTCTTCAAGCGTGTCGGTCCCAGGATGGCCTGCGCGGACGCCTGCAAGCGCGAGGTGCACCTCCCGCGGCATTGCAGCAAGGCAGCGGATTGCCGCCGCGTGGTTCTTGTGCCTTTCAAAACGCGACATGTAGCCAAGCAGGGGTGCGCCCTGAGGGATTGCGTGCTTGGCGCGGAAACTTCGGCCGGCGCGGCCGTCGGGTTTGAACTGCCTCGTGTCAACCCCGTCGTAAATCAGCTCGGCCGGCCGGTTGAACTTTTCCTCAAAATCCTGGCAGGCGTACTTGCTTATTCCAACAACCGCGTCAAGGGGAAGCGCGTAAGCGAGCTTGTGGAAGGCCATTGCGCGGGAGTAGTAAGGGTAAAGGTGGCGCGGGGCGATTACGCTGTAGGTGTTGACGTGCGTGATTGAAGGGCTCGCGATTTTTGACAAGCCTGCTTTCAAAATGCTCGCGCCAATGTGCGAGTGCGCCACATCGGCCTCTCGGATGAGGTATTTGACAGTTCCGGCAAAGCCCTTGCGCAGCGCAAACTTGACCGGCGGTTCGCCTTGCTCGTGAAGCAGCGTCACTTCAAAGCCTTTCTTTCTTGAAAGCGCTTTTGCGATTTGCACCGCCGCCTGGGTGATGCCGTCACCCTGCGAGTACCTTCGGATTATCTCAACAACGTGCATTTTTCTCTTTCTCTCCATTCTACTTTTTCTTACCGCCTTTCCCTAAGACGAAATCAAACAAGCCTGAAAATGCCATAGCTGCGTTTGCGGGACGCATTTTTACGAGCGCAATGGCCGACCGGCCGAGGACTTCAAGAGCGAGGGAGGTGTAGGCAATTGGCTTGAGAATGGCCGGACACTCGTCGGCGATGAAGAAGCCGCGGTTTCGCACCAGGTAGTAGGTGGAAAGGGGTGATTCGCCCCCGCCCGTTGAGGCGGCCACGTGGTGGCGTACGCGAGCCTGCGGAACGAGCAGGATTATCCAGCCAACTTGCTTCATCCGGTGCTGCCACTTGGTCTCCTCGTAATAGGCAAAGTATTTCGGGTCAAGCAAGCCCGCCTGCCTGATTGCCCTTGCCCGGACGAGCATTGCCGCGCCTGTTGCAAGGGGCACTTGCTCGATTTGCTTGAACACGGAAGAGGGCTTGCCTTCGCCCCGCAGGCCCGCCTTGAAAATAACTGGGTTGAACCTTGCGCCAGCCGTCCAAACAATCTCTGGCCGGTTGTAAAAAACCGTGAGGGGGGTTGCAATTGCGGCTGCCGGTTCGCGTTCAAGAACGTCAACAAGTTTTGAGAGGGCGGTTTTTTCAACAACTGCGTCGTTGTTGATGATGAAAACGAACTCCGCGCCGCGGGCAAGTGCCCATTTGAGGCCGGTGTTGTTGCCGACGTAGCCCTCGTTTTTCCTGTTTTTGAGTATTGTAACCCGCTTTAGCCATCGCTTTTGTGACTTGAATATTTTGTACGAATTGTCCTTACTTCCATTGTCGACTATGCAAATGTCGCTTTGAACTGAACTTGAAAGAAGCGAGTTGACGCACTCTATCGTATCTTTCGGCCGGTTCCAGTTGAGCACAACTGAAACAACTTTCGGGCAAGCTTGTTTTCTCATTTCCAACAGCTCAGAACTTGTTCGTGTAATCCGTCTTGGTGCGGAAGAAGTATTTTACCGTCTCCTCTTTCAGTATTTTGCCGCGGCTTGTGAGGTAATGCGGGATGTTGGAAATGCCTTCGGCAGCGCCTTGAAAGCTATCGGAAGTGGCGCGTCCTTTAGCGACTTGAAGGAAAAGAGCGCCGACGCCGAAGCCCGTAAGCAGAACGTACTTCCACGGGAGGTACTTGCAGCACCACATTATCGTGTTGCGGATGGTGCGGCGGTTGCGGCCGGGCCGGAAGTCCGCCTGAGGGGGCATGCGGTGGAGAATCGCCACGTCGGAAAAGTAGGAAAGCGGAAAGCCTTCGTCCCGCAGTTTCATTGAGTAAAACTGTTCTTCAAGCATGAGGAAGAACTCCGGGTCGTAGCCCCCAGCCTTTTGCACTAATTTCTTGCGGATGCCGTAGGAGGCGCCG
>CAZPDD010000036.1:0-9744 GCA_964585235.1 Microcaldota archaeon
AGTTGGAAAGGGAAGGGGGGTTGTTGACTCAGTACGCTCGAGCCTCGCGTTGGTGGCGGCCGTGCCGCTTGAGACACTTGTCTTGGCAATCATCAAGTTTGTTGCTTTTGTGGCTGCAATTTTCATTTCGCTCTTGGTCTTTGTTTTCTCGGTGATTGTTTCGGGTGCCGCATTGGCAACAGGCGGCCATTCGAGTGTTGCAGTGCTTGTTTTCGTAGTTGTGCAATTGGCCGCGCTTGTCTTCTGCCTCGCTGCACTGGCTTTCGTTACATTGCTTTCGATTGGGATGGTCAGCAAGGCCGTTTCGTCAGTGCCTGAAGCGAAGAGAAATTGAGTGCCCGCAAGGACTTGGGGGGAAGGGCAGTTGTTTTGTGGCTTCTTTCAGCCGAAGCTCTCAAGCAGGGCGGCAAGGCCGAGTGCGACTACCGAAATCAACGACAGGACAGCCACGTCCTTGAGTATGTACTTGAATTCCTCGCGCTTGTGGTGCTGGTGCATTAGCGCCGCGCTGAGTATCCCGCCGGCGATGCTTGCGAGGAAATAGGCGCCTATTTCAAGCGACCCGTGGGGCAGCAGGGCGACTGCCGACTGGAGAAAGCCCGCGAGGCCGACCGTAGCGAGCTTCCTGCCTACGAACACCCCGATAATGCTTGCGTTCCACAACAGCAGGTAAACCGAGCCTATTCCGTAGATGAGCGTAAACAGGAACATGAACACAAGGACTGTGAGGTTGTGCGAAAACAAGTTGGCTGCAAAGTCCGCGCGGATGAAGCTGCCGCTTGAGGCGGCGACCATCCCGATTGCGCTTATTTCCTTCAGTTGCGAATCAAAAAGGCTGTCCGCAGTTGCAGGCGCCGAGCCGGCGAGGGCGGCATACCACCCTGCATAGGCAATTGCCGCGCCGACGAAAAAGTATGCGAAGACTTCGATGAGCGGCAGGTGGTATTCAAGCGGGTTTTTCTTCAGGAGGGAAAGCCTCTTTTCCTCCTCGCGCTCCTCCCGCACCAAAAGCGTCCAGATGAGCGGGATTGCCGGCACCATGGCGAAAGTCACCACGCCTCCCTGCAGGGAGGGAAGGGCGAGGTTGACGACTATCGCGAGCGAGACGAACAGCGCCGCCAAGAGCATGACCTGCCAAGGCTCCCGCTTTGCCGCCTTTGGTGAGATCAAAAGCTCAATCATTGCGCTTTTCCCTATAGGGTCAATACTATTGCTTGAGAGTTTAAATAGTTGTGCAGACAATTATTCTGCTGACGGGGATCGATTTGGAACTTGCGGAGGAAATTTCAATAGAGCGGGCGGGCGAGAAGCACTTGTACAGCATCGCCGCTATGACCGCGCACTACTTTCCATACGCCAACTTTTCCCACTCGGCAATCCTGGGCCGCATCGCCAACCCCAACATCGTCTACTTCGTCGCCCTCGAGGGTGGGCATACGGTCGGCTTTATCGACTTTGAGCTCAAGGGGGAAAGCGCGCAAATCCTGGGCCTTGCGGTGCTTGACGAGCACAGGGGCAAGGGAATTGCGAAAAAACTCCTGCAGACCGCAACAGCCGAAATAACAGCGGCGGGGAAGCGAAGGATAGAGCTGCTTGTCGCACAGGACAACGAGGCTGCGAAAGGGCTTTATGGCCGCCATGGCTTTGCCGTTACCGGCAAGCTCGCCACCAAGCTCGGCGACAAGGACGTGCTGGTGCTGAAAAAAGAGCTTTAATTACCCTTAAGCCCCCTAACCGAACTCACAGCATTAAGAGTGATTGAATGGACGTTGAAGAAAAAACTTCTTTGGTAAAAAGCATTGCGCAGGAACTCGTGACTGAAGAGGAGCTGCGGACTCTTTTCGAACAGGACGCTTCCCCCATCGCCTACGACGGCTTTGAGCCAAGCGGCATCGCACACCTTCCCGTAGGAGTCTACCGCCCGCTCCTCCTAAAGCAAATGCTTTCCGCCGGCGTGCGCTTCAAGCTGCTTGTTGCCGACAGCTTCGCCTGGATAAACGACAAGATGGGTGGCGACCTCGAACGAATCCGCCTCGTGGGCGATTACTTCAAGGAAGTATGGAAGGCGGCTGGCGTTCCCATTGCAAGCAAGCCAACTGCCGGTAAGGTGTGCTTCGTCTCGCACTACGACGACTTCGTTTCCGATAAAGAGTACTGGCGCAAGGTCTTCCAAGTGGCCCGCCACCACACCGAGGCAAGAACAAAAAGGGCGCTTACGATAGCCGGGAGGAAGGAAGATGAAGTCAGGCAAACCGCACAATTGTTCTACCCAAGCATGCAGGCGGCAGACATTTTCCACCTTGCCGACGACCCGGTGAAAGAGCCCATAATCGCACAGCTGGGCCTTGACCAGCGCAAGGCAAACATGCTCGCGCGCGACGTCGCACCCAAAATCGGCTGTAAGCCCCCGGTTGCCGTTCACCACCGCATGCTGCTCGGCCTTGACGGGATAAGCAGCGCCTCGTCGGCGGATGAGCTGAAAAAGCACGATGCCGAAAAGTGGGACGAGCACTCGCTTGAGTTCAAGATGAGCAAGAGCAAGCCGCAAACCTGCATCTTCGTGCACGACTCGGCGGAGGAAATAAGCGCAAAAATCGCCAAGGCCTACTGCCCCGCGAAAATCGTCGAGGGCAACCCGGTTCTCGAATACGCTAAGGAAATAGTCTTCCGCGCAAAAAATGAACTCGTCATCGAAAGGCCGAAGAAGTTCGGCGGCGAGCTGTCGTTTGCAAGCTATGCCGAGCTCGAGGCAGAGTATGTTGGCGGAAAGCTGCACCCGATGGACTTGAAGGCTGCGGTCGGCCGCGAGCTCGACGAGCAGATTGCGCCAATCCGCAGGCACTTTGAAAGCGGCGCCGGAAAGAAGCTTTACGAACAGGTCAAGGGCTTTGAAGTCACTCGGTGAATCCCTGCCGCGATAAAATCATTTTTTAGGCAACAACTTCAGACGCGCCCATTGCAATAATTGCCAAAGATATCTTTTTCTGTTCATTCCCAAGACATCGTGTAAAACGGCGTATTTCCAACGCTCGATCATTACGAAAAAGGGAAGTAACAGAAGTACCAAGCCGATTTCAGTGTATTCGATTTGAAGGTGCAGCGTCAAAAGCCCGTAGAAAAGCACGGCAACAACCAACCCTGTTGCACATGCTTGGAGATAATAGATGTCCGCGCGTCTCCTCAAGGCTTGAATCCGGGCTTCTTCGTCTTGAATTTTCATAAACGCAATCTCCCTAAGCCGGCCTTTTACTTGCGCGCCTCTCTTTCCTTTCCCTCAAGAGCTTTCGCCACCGCCTCGCGCATTGTCGCGATGTTCTTTGGAGAGAGTTTTTTCACAAAGAAGAACTCGAAGCCCTTGACTGCCTGCATAATGAGCATTTCCATTCCAAGCACCAACGGCCTGCGGTTCTTGTGCGCCAGTTTTAGAAGCGCCGTTTCCCTCGGGTTGTAAACCACGTCCATGAACACGCAGTCTTTCGGGGTCATTTTCACTTCCGCCTCGGAAAGAATTGACTGGCCCTGCAAGTCGCCGGGCGAGCCGAGTGAAGTGGTGTTGATGAAAACCCCGGCCTTCTTGAGTGCAGGCCGCATCTTCTCAAGGCCCGCGGCGTTCACCGCGTCTTTTCCAAGCGCCCCGTTGACAACCGCCGCAAGCTCCGCAGCCCTCTCGGGCGTGCGGTTGTACACGCTTACTTGTGCTCCTGCGGCAGCAAGCTCGTAGACAATCGAGCGCGAAGCCCCGCCAGCCCCTCCAATGACGACGTTTTTCCCCTTGAGCGTGACGCCAGCGTTTTCAAGCGCCTTGACCGCGCCCCAGCCGTCGGTGTTGAAGCCCGATAGCTTCCCGCCTGCAAGGCGCTTTATCGTGTTGATTGACTTGACGCGCGCTGCCGTGCCGTGCACTTCTTCAACGTCGTGAAGCACTTCTTCCTTCCAAGGGATTGTAATGTTGCAGCCGAGAAACTCGTCATCCTGCCTGATCTGGTTTAGCATGAAGTGCAGGTTGTCCTCAGTAATCGCCTGCCACGCCTCAAAACGCGCGTCAATCCCCATCGACCTGAACAGTGTGTTCCACATCACGGGCGTGAGGCTGTGCGCAACTGGCCTCGCGCCGATTACAACTAGCTTGTACACAAATTTTTCCCCCTTTTACCGTACTAATTAGGCGAGCCGGTAAAATAAACTTTGCTGATGCATGCGCATTTCGAAGCGCCTTCGTTTTTGGGCTTATTTGACAAGTTCCCTTGCAATCCCTCCTGCAAGGCCGGCAATCTCGTCGCAATACCCGTGGTGTTCGCAAGGGATTTCCACAAACTGCTTTGGCTCGCCGGCTGCGTCAAACAATTCGCGCGCCGCAGTTATGGGGATTCCCTCGTCGCGTTGCGAATGTAGGAAAACGATTTTCCTCGGCGAAACCGCGTGGACGTAATAGGCGGGGTCGATTGATGCGATGAACTTCTGCACCCGCACGTCGGCTCCCGCCCCTGCCTGGGGCCCGTAGCCGGCAGTGCTGACGGCCATCACTGCTTTTGCGCGCGGCTCAATAGAGCCTGCGATTATTGCAATCCTGCCCCCGTGGCTTTCCCCGGCAAACAGTATTTTTCCCGCGTCCACTTCCGGCCGCGCCCGCAGGTAGTCAAATGCGCGCAGGTAGTCGTAAACCATCAGCTGCTGCTGTGCAAAGCCACCTTGCAGGGTGGTTTCAAAGTCTTTTTGCATTGGCGGCAGCTGGCCGCCGGTTTCTCCAACACCCCGTTGGTCTATCGTAATCACCTCGAAGCCCGCCAAGGCCATTGCCTTTGCAAGGCCGATGTTGCCGCCTTCCTTTGCAACCCCCGCGCCGGGTTCGAACACAGCCGCAGGCAACTTCCCGTCCTCTGAATGCGGCGGCACCTGCAGGAGCGCAAAAATCTTCTTGCCGTCAAGGCTTTCAAAACTTATCTTGTAAAGCGTGCCGTTTTCGTTTTCTTCAAGCTTTGTTTCGCTTGCGGCAACCGGCCCGCGCTCGGCAGCAGCCTGAAGCAGGCCGTCCTCGCCCTGCCAGAATTTCTTGCTGTCTTGTGAAAGGCATCCGCTTAAGATGATTGCAAACAAAATTGCTAATGCAACAAACTGCTTTTGCATATGGGCGTTTAAGGCGGTAAGGTATTTATTCAAACTTCGAGCTAAGTTTTCTGCTTACTTTTCATAAGGTGACTGTATTGATGAGGGTATTAACCAGAAAGTGCTTGGTTTGCGGCAGCAGGATTAGGGTCAAAATACGGCCAGACAAGAGTTACTCCGGCGGCCATTACTTTGGTTCTTTCGGGGACCCAATCAAGGGAACCGGTGAATACAAAAAAACGGGTTCAATCAGGATTTCTGGTAAATCCCACGATGTCGTAAAATGGACTGGAAAGGAAAAAAGAATTGAGTATTGGGAATGCGAAAAGTGTTTTGAAGAAGCTTCTCACGAAGGATGGCTGGAAGAAAATATTGAAAAACTATACGGGGAGAAGTGCAAGGACTACGAGCCCGGCTGCGCTTGTTGCCAAGCTTGGGACGTTTACGACACTATTTTACTGGATTCACAAGGAAAGTTGTAATCTTTATTCAGAACTCAAGGTCTTCCTCATTGCCTCTGGGAAACGAGTCCAAGTGGCTAGGAACTCATGAGAATCATCATCAAGGCAATTAGTGGGGCTGCTGGTTTTTATAACACGCCGCGCTTAAGCCAATGCAATGGAGAAGCAAAAAATCTTCTGGCTTGCCCTCGCAACAGCCGCAATCGTGTATTCGCTTGTGGCAGTTTTCTACCCCCTTGTCGGCGACGAGCAGTTCCACGCCTACTTCGCCCGCTTCACTGCAGAAAAGCTCATGCTTCCAATCAACTACCCCGTCAACCCCCAGCTGTGGTACTTCTATCCGCCAGGTTACGTAATCGTCGCCGGGGCCTTCATAAAGGCTTTTGGTTGGCTTCTTGGCTCGCTTTACGCCGCCCGCGTCTATTCAGTCCTCGCCATGCTCGCGACAATGGCGCTTGCCTACAAACTGGTTGAAAAACGCCTTCCGCAGGCCGACAAGCTTATCCTGCTAGCCTTTTTCATCGCCTCGCCCTTTCTTGCAAGCAACGCCGGGCTTGCGACAATCACGCCCCTTGGCCTGCTTGCAGGCACTGCCACAATCTACCTAGTCTACGAACTTTTAGACAAGCCGGGTGCGAAGCTCGCAGTTCTCGCAGGCATTGGCCTAGGAGCGTGCCTGCTGACGCACTTGTACATGCTGCCAATGCTTTTGATAGTGCCTGCAATAGCCCTGCTAGAGCGCAGTTGGAGTTGGAAGAAAATACCCGTGAAGGCACTGGCAATTGTCTTTGCTGTTGCGGCCTTGATGGCCTTGCCTTTCTACGGCTACCAGCTGCTCAACTACGGGAGCCTCAACGGCCCCGCCAAGGCTGTGCAGGGGTTTGGCGGGGGTGCGGTAATCTCGCCTTTTGACGCGGGCTGCGTCTACATCGACCCGTGGCTTTCCGGCCTCAACGCCTTCGTTCACTTTGACGATTCGTTCAGCCGCATCGGCGACTGGCTTCACCTTCCTGCGGGACTGCTCAAGCTTGGCTGGGGTCTCCACGTTGCCTTTCTTTACGCAGTCATAGCAGCAGGCGCCCTTTGGGTGCTTAAGAAACGGCCGGCTTTCCTCGCAATCGCGTTGCTTTCGCTGCCGCCAGTTCTTTATGGAAACTGTTTCATCCGCTACGCCGGAGTGCTCCCCGTTTTCTTGGGCATCTTCCTCGCTGCAGGCATCACGGCAGTAAAGGAATGGAGCAAAAGCGAGAAAGCCCGCAAGGTCGCTAAAATTATTGTCCTTCTCCTGCTCGCCGCTTTCCTCGCGCAGACTTTCCTGACGATGCAGCAGGTGCGGGCGAGCAAGGTGCCGGTCTACAATTTCATCAAGTCAATTCCCTCGCAGGTCAGCGAGCCTGAAAGCCGGTTGTGCATGTTCTCGCGGCCGGGAGAGACAATCGCCGCGCTGCCCACGCTGTTGCTCGACCGCGAAATACGCCCCTGCCTGCAGTACGGCTATACTGATTACGTGCTTGCGGTGCTTGACAGCCGCGGGCTTTCCACCTACGAGCCGGAGGATGTTGCCAAGCTGCAGGCGGAGTACGAAATTGCCGGCACTGCAAACGGCGGCACTGATGAAGTGCGGCTTTACAAAAAGAAGTGAGAAAAAGTTTCAGCTAGCCGAAGATGCTTCCAAAGCCGGCTGCCGCCTCGTCCTGCTCGGCGTGGATTGCGGAAATTACCTTTTCCTTTTCACTGCCTGATATTTCCTCGGCCCCGCCTTCGACTTTCCCAATGCGTTCCTTAAGTTTTGCGGCCAGTTGCGCATCGTCGGCCTTGAAGTAAACGGCGTACTTGCCTGCTTGCAGTCCGACTGCAGCGCTTTCTTTGAGCACAAAGCCGGCGCTTGCAAAACTGTCTTTGGCAAGCGGCTCCTCGTCAAGCACTTTTTTAAGCGCCCCCTGCCTGTCGGAAGGGACGGTGAAGACAAACTCCATTTTAATTCACTTGATAATTTTTTAGCCCGGCAAACAAATATAAGCCCAGCCTGAGAGACTCTTGCGTGGCGCGGGGTAAATGGCTGAATCTGCTGATTTGATGGATGCGGGCGCAGGAGATTTTCTCGACGCGTTGAAGCAGAACGAGGACATTTGGAGCGGCTATCTGCTCGCCCGCATCGGCATCAACCTCAATTACTTCCTCTTCCCCGGCCTCATCCTCCACGAGCTCGCGCACTACCTCTTCGCAATCATCTCAGGCTCGCACGTTGTTGAAGTCGTCTTCTGGAGCCCGACCGGCGGCCATGTTCTTCACACGCGCGTGCGCGGAAGCTCTTCCGTCCTCATTTCGTTCGCGCCCCTCTTCGTAAACAACTTCATGGCCTTGATTTTCCTTCAGGACGGCTTCAACGTCCTGCGAACGGCCGGCATCGGCCTTGGCGAAAGCTTGTGGGGCCTTGGCCTTTTGTGGCTAGGCTTTTCCTTCGCGGTCTATTCGTTTCCCAGCGCACCTGACTTGCGCGTTTCCATGGCCGCGCTAAAGCGCTCATTTGACTTGCGCTGGGAAGGCGGCATCCTCACCAAACTCGTTTCCATAATAGTTTACCCGCTTTTGTTCCTCTTCCACGGCTTGCTTGTGCTGGTCATCATCCCCTTCTCGACAAACCGCTCGCTTCGCCTCGTGTGGGCCGTTGCCCTCGCAGCGTTTTTCCTCATCGCTGTCGGCCCAGAACAACTGATTTAAGCCCAAAGGCCGTAATGATTTGGCTGGTGGCAAAGTGAAGCAATCCATATCAACAAACTTGCAAATGGCGCAGAAGATAGAGTCCTTCATCAAGGCCCGCGTCAAGGCTGCGGGTGCTGACGGCGTGGTTGTCGGGCTTAGCGGCGGGGTCGACTCGGCTCTTGTTGCAACTCTTTGCGTGCGCGCGCTTGGGCCCAAAAAAGTCCTTGGCCTGGCGATGCCGGAAGAAGGCCAAGATGCGAAAGCCGCCCAGGGGCTTGCGAAAAAACTCGGCATCGCCTGCGAGGTAATCAGCATTACGCCCATCGTAAAGGCGCTTGAAACGGCCTGCGCCAGCCACGGGACGAAAAACCACCTTCCGGCTGCCAACCTGCGCGCCCGCGCGCGCATGACGCTGCTTTACTTCCACTCTAATTCACTCAACCGCCTTGTCGCGGGAACTGGCAACAAGAGCGAGGCTTTACAGGGTTATTTCACTAAATACGGCGACGGGGGCGTTGACTTTCTTCCCATTGGCGGGCTTTACAAGACTCAAGTGCGCGCACTGGCCCGCGAGCTTGGCGTTCCAAAGGCAATTGTCGAGGCGGTTCCAAGCGCGGGCTTGTGGAAGGGCCAGACGGACGAGGAGGAGCTTGGAGTCAAGTACGCCGTGCTTGACAAAGTTCTTCACGCTGTTCGCGACCTGAAGCAAAGCCCGAAAGAAGCGGCGAAAGCCACCGGCGTTTCCCTTGCTGTCGTAAACAAAATACTTTCGCGCGTGAAGGCGGCGAGGCACAAGCTCGAAATGCCGCCCGTTTGTAACTTCTAACGCTGTGGCAGAAATCAGTGGCGTTTCGCAACTCTTGAAATCAGGTGCGCGCTTTTCAACAGGTTAAAAACAGATGCCGGCAAGAGGCTCGCAAAGTTGCTTCCCTTGCGCATCAACCCCCTTATTCTAGTTGAGTTGTGCGTCTTGCGCCGGTAATAGTCGGGCGAGCGAATCACGGCCTTTCCCTTAAGGCAGCGGCGCACCCACCTGCTGCCGGTCACAACCACGTCGAACTTCGCGTGTGCCGTGACGTAAGCAGCCCATTTTCTGTCATTGAAAAAATCCGGGATTGGAATTATGCTGAACTTGCGCCGCGGCACGCCCTTGAGGGCAAGAAGCAGCATGCGCCTGCGCTCTTCGTAAGTGAACGGGTTTTTTCCCGAGCCGGCGTTGTTGACGCTTCCAATGCCAATTGTGACGAAATCGCATTGCGCCAGCACGGCCTTGAGCGCGTGCAAGTGGCCCTTGTGCAGCGGCTGGAAGCGTCCGATGAAAAGCGCGCGCGTTTTTTTCAAAGAAACCCTACTCCGCAAGGTCGAAATAAGCTACTCCGATAGCGTCAAAAGTCTTGCGCAGCCCGGCGCTTGCAAGGCGGATTGACTTTGTCTTCAGGCCGGCGTTAAACTCAACGGTTGGCTTGCTAAAAACAGT
>CAZPDD010000037.1:0-9609 GCA_964585235.1 Microcaldota archaeon
GCGGCTTGTCTAGCGTCAAACGCTCCTGTATTTCTTTCGTGCCAAAAAGGTGCGCCGACCTGCCGACCAACAGGTATCCGCGTTTGTCGGTCGGCCTAAGCAGCCGGAGCATTCGGCTTGAATCCCGGGCCATAATTGATTGCGTCTTTTCACCTTCGGTTTGGGGCCTAAGATCCACCAGTTCGAGATTGCATTTCCTTGCGAGGCCTTCTACGAGGTCTTGCGGAACGTGGTGATTGCCGCTGAGCGTGATGACTAACGGTAAATTCGGGTCAGCGCGCCTCCATTCGACTTCCCTCCGGAGAAATCTTGGAATTAACTGCATGAGTTTGCTTTCGTCGGGGAGGCTTAAAAAAGTTGGCCAGAATTCGCATGCGGCCTGCGCAACGCTTTTTAAGCAGGCTTGCGCAAGTGTTATTCCGTATTCTATTCGAAATTCATTAACTAGAGCGGGGTATTTGAGTCGCATGGCAAAATACGTTTTCGTCACCGGCGGCGTGCTTTCCTCCCTTGGCAAGGGCATACTCGCCTCAAGCATCGCCAAGCTGCTCAAGCAAGGCGGCGTCAAGGCAACGTGCATGAAAATCGACCCTTACCTCAACTGCGACGCCGGCACCCTCAACCCCTTTGAGCACGGGGAAGTGTTCGTCACTCGCGACGGCTTTGAGTGCGACCTCGACGTGGGCAATTACGAGCGGTTTTTGGACGAATTTGCCGTCAAGGAACAGAATTTGATGATGGGGGCTGTTTACAAGACGGTGGTCGAGAAGGAGAGGCGCGGCGAGTATTTGGGCAAGACCATCCAACTCATTCCCCACGCGACGAATGAAATCAAGGCTCGCATTAGAAACTGCGCGAGGGTCACGGGAGCGGACGTTCTTGTGGTCGAGCTTGGCGGGACTGTTGGCGACATCGAGAGCGAAGTCGTCCTCGAGGCAGCGCGGGAAATGAATTTCGAGGAGCCGCCGCAGGCGGTGACTTTCATCCACGTTGCGCTTGCCCCAACCATCACTACGGGCGAGGTGAAGACAAAGCCAATGCAGCACAGCGTCAAGGCCCTTCTTGCGCGGGGCATCACCCCGAACTTCCTCGTTGCGCGAAGCGACAGGATGATAAGCCAGGCTATCAAGGAAAAAATCGCGCTCTTCTGCAACGTGCGCGACGAGAACGTCTTTTGCTCGCCGACTGCCGAGAGCATTTACGAAGTGCCTTTGTTGCTTGAGAAGCAGGGGATTAACGAGAGGCTTTCGGAAAGGATGGGGCTGAAGGACGGCAAGCCCGAGCTTAAGGAATGGACGGGGCTTGTGGAGAGCCTTAAGGACGCAAAGAAGGGGCCGGTCGTAAAAATCGGGGTTATTGGAAAGTACGCGGTTGCAAAAGACGCTTACATGAGCGTCTTCGAGGCGCTTAGCCACGCCGGAGCAGTGGCTGGCGTTTTTGTGGACGCCGAGCTTGTAGACAGCGAGGCGATTGAAAAGTACGGGGCGGCCGAGCTTTCGGGCTACCACGGATTGCTTGTCCCCGGCGGCTTTGGCGGCCGCGGGGTGGAGGGAAAAATGATGGCCGTCCGCCACGCGCGGGAAAACGGCGTTCCTTACCTGGGAATTTGCTACGGCCTGCAGCTTGCGATTATAGAAACCGCGCGAAACGCGATTGGCTGGAAGGATGCGAACACGACCGAGAACGACGAGGCGACCAAGCACCCCGTGATTGACTTTTTGCCCGAGCAGCGCGGGATTTCGGAAAAGGGCGGGACAATGAGGCTGGGCGCTTATGACGTTGATGTTCGCAAGGGAACGAAAGCATTCGAGCTTTACAAAAGCGAGAAGATTGTCAAGCGCTTCCGACACCGCTACGAAATCAACCCCGAGTTCGTTCCCGACCTTGAAAAGGCCGGGTGGGTCTTCAGCGGCCGCGACCCCAAGCGCGAGATAATGAAGATTGGCGAGCTGAAGGGGCATCCCTTCTTCGTGGGAACGCAGGCGCACCCCGAGTTTGACTCGCGCCTCGAGGCCCCCGAGCCGCTTTACTTGGGATTCGTGAAGGCTGCTGCGCAAAGAGTTAAGTGAATAACCGCACTAAGTCTATTTATGAAAAAACCCTTTCGCGGGCTTTACTGGGGGCGGTTCAACCCCCCCCACAACGGGCACCTCAGGGTAATTGAACACTTGCTGGAGCGCGAGTGCGACGAGCTGGTTGTTGCAATCGGCAGCTCGCTTTCAAGCCACGAGCCGCGCAACCCCTTCACGGGCGGGGAGAGGCAAGAGATGCTTGAAGCAATGCTCAAGGAAGCGGGGCTTGAGAAAAAAACGATTGTGGTGAAGGTGCCGGACGTGGTTGGAAGCTACGTCGCAACTGCGGAGAACGTCGTGCGGCGTTCACCCCGTTTTGACGTCGTTTTCACCAACCGCCCCGTGATTAAAGACGTCTTTGGGATTCTTGGTAAGAAAACAAAAACGTTTCCCGACTTCGGCCGCGGCAAGTACTCGAGCACGAACGTTCGAAAGGCGATGCTTTCAAACAAGGGCTGGAGGCAGCTTGTGCCGGCGGCAGTTGGCAAGTGGATGGCGGATAACGGCGGGGTTGCGAGGATGCGGCTTGTGGAAGCGGACAGGTACGAAAAGCAAGTGTTTTAAGCCCTTTGGAGGCACAATAAGTACGGTGCGGTCATAGGAGGGGGGTTACACCCGCTCTCTTTTCGAACGCGGAAGTTAAGCCCCCTATCGACGCCGTCGGTACTGCGTTTTCACGCGGGAAAGCGCGTTGCTGCACCACCTTTGATTAATCCCCCAATAGCGCAAGCCCCCCGGGCTATGCCAACGAACTGTTTTTAAAGAGCAACGCAGTAACTTTTCCTGATGACGTCAGAAGACGCGCTCGTATCCTATACCTTCGGCGCAGTGCTTGCGGGAAGCGCCGTGATGGCGATTTACCTGCATTACTACGCGATGAAAGCCAAGGCGCACTTCAACCGCGCCGAGGCGCGCCTCAAGCACGCGAAGAAAATGATTGACGAGGCGAGCGATGGCATCAAGGGAATGCGCAAGAAAATGCACTCCAAGGCAACTCTTGACCACGTGGAAGCAAAGATTTCAAAGGCAGTTGCCGACTTGCTTTCAGCTCTGGGCGAGGAAGAGAAGGTCGTTTCTAGAAGAAGGTGATTGGAAAATGGATGGCGCACCCGGAACAACTACCCTTGCATTCATGGCACTCGGCTTTTTCGCATTCGCCTGGACAGTGCGCCTGGGCTTCCAGGTGAGGAAAAGCGTGCGCGACCACAGCGATCACCTTCATGACCGCATCGACGAGCTCGAGCAGGCGGCGGTTGAAGTGCAGAAGGACATCAACTCACTTTCCTCCGACTTGGCCAAGAAAGTCGACGCAGACTACGTGGAAAAGCGCGTCGCGGGCCTGGTTCAGCTGATTGAAGGCAGCAAGTGAGATTGGCGCCGCTGCCCCTTTCCCCCGGCTTTTTTAATCCGCCCTGAAATCAAGCACTACCTGCGCGACTCTTGGCGCGTAGGGAATCGCCTTCCTCGCCGCAAGGAAAACTAACTTCCTCTTTGCCAGCCTGCAGGCCGCCTTGGCATCCGCAACTGCAGTTGCGAAAACATCCGGCTGCAGCTCGGAAGCAATCGAGTAATAGTGGATAACCCCGCCTTTTTTTGTCGCCTTGATTGCGGCAGGCAGGAATTTCTTCGCCGTTTTTGGAAGCGGCATCACCACCCGGTCGGCCCAGCGGGCGAAGCGCTTTTGTCCAAGCACGCGGGCGGCGTCGGCCCCGATTATTTCGACGTTGGCGACTTTGTTGAGCACGACGTTTTTCTCGAAGAACTTGACTGCCGCCGGGTTGAGCTCGACTCCAACCACTTTCGCGCTTGGCTGGCGCCTCGCGATTTCAATTGCGTAGGGGCCGACGCCCGCGAAGAGGACGAGGATTTTCTCGCCCGGGGCGGCGAGGGAGGAGATGCGCAGCCGCTCGGCTGAAAGCCGCGTGTTGAAGTAAGCGGCATTCAAGTCTATCCCAAAACTGCAGCCGTTTTCCCGGCATATCGTGCTGGTGCGGCGTTCTCCCGCAAGGACGCGCAGCTTGCGCACGCGGAACTTTCCTTGCGTCACTCCCTTTTTGGCCGCAATCACCTTGACCTGCGGCTGCAGGCGGGCAAGCAGCAGCTCGGCGATTTTTTTTTCCCGGCGTTTCAAAACTGGCGAGGCCTCGAGGACCGCAATATCGCCAACCACGTCGTAGGAAAGACGCTCGCCTGACTGGGCTTTGGAAAGCACACGGCAATCAAGCAACACCTGTCCAAAATCCCTCGCGTCGCGCACTTGGAAGGAAGCTGTTGAAACTGAAGAAGGAAAACGCGGCGTCTGTGGCTTTTTGGCCCCCAGAAGAAGGTTTTCAGCAAGCGGGAGGTAAAAGAAGCTGCCGCGGCGGAAGGCAAGCGCGCCTTTGGCAAGCACGCCCTGCCCAAGCAGGAACTGTTTTGCAGCCTCCGCGTCCTTGAGGCGGACTTTGAGGCAGGCGAGCTTTTTCTCCAAACAGTTCAACTCGCACTTAAATAAAGCGCCGGGGGTAAAAAAAGAGTATGTCGCTTGCCGACTTTTTCCAGAAGTACTTCGTAGAGCCACAACTGGGCTCTGGAGGGCAGCCTTACAACGTTTTCAACACGATTGTTTTCGCCATCATCGGGCTTGCCGCGGCTTATTGCATTTACCGGCTCTTGCGCCGCCTTGGGATTGAGATTGACGCGAGAATGGCCAAGGCCGTGCTGCCGTTCGTGTTTTTCGGAAGCGCCGTGCGCGTGTTGACGGATGCGGGCATCCTGCCGCGCAAGGTGGAAATCGCTGGCTACGCGCTTCACCCGCTGCTTTACCCCTTCGTGACGCCGGGGGTTTACGTCTTTACTTTCCTGGCGCTTGCCTTCGTGTTTGCGGCCGCGCGCTTTGTCCTGCGCAAAAACGAGCGCGCGCTTGAGGCGACGAAATGGGTTGGCATCGGACTTGCAGCAATTGCCTTACTGCCCCTGCTGCCGTTGTTCAAGAATTGGCTTGCGCTTGGTGAAATCCTCGCCCTCGCGTCAGTTGGGCCCGTTGTCTTTGAGCTGGGATGCCGCGCGGGGGTTTTCAAGCGCTCGCTTTTCAATTTCCTGCCGGTTGCGGGCCAGTCGCTTGACGGCGCGGCGACTTTCGTCGGAGTGGCGCTTTTGAACTACTCGGAGGAGCACGTGGTGGCAAACGCGCTTTTTTCCCTCGGCTCGCCCCTGCTGTTTTACTTTGTCAAAATGGGCTTTGCGCTTGCTGTAGCGTGGGCGGCAAGCCGCGAGCCTGACGGCGATGAAAAGAACTTCGTACTGTTTTTGATAGCAATCCTCGGGCTCGCGCCTGGATTGAGGGACTTGCTACGCATAGTCGCGGGAACTTAAAAAACTAGCCGCGGGTCCCCCCACTAGCCTGCGAGGATTGACGGGGTTGGAACTGGCGTCGGTGAAGGCGTGGGCGTCGGGGTTGGCGTTGCGGTTGGCGACGCGCTTGGCTGGACGACAGCCTGCACACTTGCCTCCGCGCTTGCCTGCACCTGGCCGGTTTGCGACAAGTCGCGCAACAGCTGCAAGTCGGTGCGCAGCCTGGCTTTCGACGCGTTGACTTCGTTCATGTAAAAGACCGAGGCGTTGATATAGCTGTCAAGCGTAATGGCGCAGCCTATTGGGATGGTGGTGTTTCCTCCGGTGAAGAAACCGCCTGAACCGAGGTAATACCTGCACGCAAGGTTGTTAACGTCCGCGTATTTCGCGCGCGCGTTCTGCTCGGATTTGATGTCCAGGAGAGCCTGAAGGTCGTCGGCAACGGACTTGAGCTGCGAAAGCCTGACTTGCTCGGCGTTTGCGCGGCCAAGCGAGTCGAGGCAGGCCTGCTTGTCGGCAGCTGAGGCAGCGAGCGAAGCGGAAAGCCCTGCGTTCTCCGCCTGAGTTGCCGAGAGGTTGGCCTTGAGGGCCGCGAGGCTGGCGTTCAGCGACGTTGCCTGCGAATTATCCTGAGTGCTTACACACCCGCAAAGCAGGAGGCCGCAGGCGGCAAAGACAGCAAGCAGGAGGAAGTTACGCATTTGAACCACACGCACTATACCAAGGGTAGAAAGTACTCCGTGCAGAGTATTAAATGCTTTGCTAGGGAAACAACGCTATGGCCGCTGGCAAGGCGCTGGTTGCGTGCCCGGACAAGCCGGGGCCTACCCTTGAGCTCGCCAACGCGATTGTGCAGGGCATTGCGCAAACTGGCGTAGGGGCGGACTTGCTGGCGCCCCAGAAAGTCCTTTCGCTCGATGAATACGGCCTTGTTTTCCTCGGCAGCGGCGTTTACGGGTTCAACGGCTTCTCCCCATCGGTCCTCAAACTGGTTTTTGAAAACGACTTTAGCGGCAAGCGCACGGCGCTTTTCATCACGCACTCCGGCGGGGGGGCAAAGGCAGTTGAAAAGCTGGCGGCCGAGCTTGGGGCAAAAGGCGCCAGGGTTGTCGGCACCTTGCAGATACGGCCCTCCGGCCTGCTTGGCCCGCTCGGCCGCGGAAAGCTTTCCGAAACCGACAGGGTGCGCGCCGTTGCTTTTGGCGAAAAACAAGCCTACCGCCTCGTCGGCCACCTTCCCTCAAAAGAGCATGAGAAGAGGGAAATCAGGGGATACTTGAAGTGAAGGCGCAGGAATTCACGGTGCGTTCGCAAAAGGCCGTCGAGGCAATTGACGTAACGAAGCAAGTGGCGCAGCTAGTAAAGGAAAGCGGCGTCCTGGACGGGACTGCGCTTGCCTTCGTGCCGCACACCACCTGCGCGTTGGTGGTGAACGAGTTCGAGCCCGGCCTCAAGGCCGACTTGGAAAAGTTCTTCCCGCAACTTGCAAAAGGCGCGTGGAAGCACGACCAAGTCGACGGCAATGCATTTGCCCACTTGGTGAATTCGCTTTCAGGCCCGGGCAGGCAGTTCCTCATCGAGGACGGCGGGCTGGTGCTTGGAACGTGGCAAAGCATCATTCTTTTGGAAATGGACGGCCCGCGCGAGCGGCGCGTGCTCGTTAAAGTAAGCGGGCGCTAGAAAAGTTCGAAAAGGGGAAAAAGAAAAAAAGTTGAAAGCGAAAAAGACTCGCTTTTTTTCAATCAAGCGCTGCGGCCTACTTCATAAAGCGCTTTTAGGGAAACTACCGCAGCTGCGGGCGCGACTACCGCCACGAAGTAACTGAGTATTGCGGGAATCACCGACCCCACCTGCATTATGCCCGGCAGCGATTGGAGTATCGAGGCGAAGCTGTTGGCCGCGACTGTGAAGGCAATTGCGGCAACGAGGAAGGTGACGATTTCCTCGTCGTTTATGTTGACCAGGCCGATTACGATGCCGATAACTCCGAGCAAGAGGGTGACGGGGGCAGAGTAGGGCGCTACCACTCCTGCAAGCACGGCTATCACGAGGCCGATGAGGAAAGCCCACGCGCCAACCAAGGGAACGAAACTGTTTTTCTTAGCCATTTCAAACCACCTCTTTTTCAAATTGGTTTCAGCGTTGCGGCGCCGCGTCCTGCGGCGGGGCCTCGCCAACCGGAATTTCGACAAAACGAACCTGGTCCTCGCCGACCGTGTAGATGACGCGCACCACGCCGCTTACGAGGTTGCCTTGGTTGAGCTTCTCCATGAACGCAAGGGTGGTGTCTTCCTTGACGCCGACCGCGCCTTCAAAAACGGCGTCAACGGGGGTGAATCCCTCCTTCTTGAGGGCGTCGATTACTTTGAGGACTTCGTCCTTGATTCCCATTGCCATGTTATTTACCTCTTCGCAAGGCATTACTCTTCGGCCATTTAAAAACCCCGCTCCTGCCGATGCAAACGTATTTATAGGAAAGCAAGATGATTGTGTTTGCTAAGGTAAAAACAGAAGGTGATAGCATTATGGTGAAGTACGCGATTGCAAAGCAGCTGGCTGGAAAACGCATAATAACGACCGACGGCGAGGAACTCGGCCGCGTAATCGACTTGTACATGAACGAGCTTACCGGAAAGATCGAGCGCGTCCTGGTTGAACCCAACCCCGACTCGTCACTCGCCGGCCGCGCCGACCAGGAAAGCGGCGGGATGATAGCAATTCCCTACGGCAGCGTGCTTGACGTCAAGGACGTCATGGTCGTAGACCGCCGCGAGCTCACTGGCTAAAGCGCGAGCGTAAGTTCTTTTTCTCCCTTTTTTATCCCTTTAATGAGCGCCTGCTCTACCACCGCGTAGTTTTCGTAAATCAACTCGCCCGCGCGCCTTGCCGCCGCCTCTTCCTTTTCAAGCTCCGGCAGGCCCGCGCGCATTTGCTCAAGCGAGTGCTCTAGCTTTGACAACTGCTTTTCAAGCCCGCTGCTGGCCCCGCCTGCCCCCCTGCCGCTTTTTTCAACAACTTGCACGAAATTCGAGTAATACTCGTCAAGCGCTTCGTTGAAGGTGGGGAAAGCTTTTTTCTCCTCAAAATCCGCTTTCGGAGGGACTTCGGGCGAGTGGGAAAACGCAACTGGCTTCCCGCCGGAATAGAAAACCGTAGGCTCAATTTTTTGTTTTTCAAGCGCGGCCAGTTCGCCAGAGAGCTTTTGCATCAAAGCGCCCTGGGCAGGCGGCTCGTAAGCCATGCCGCGCGCGAGCTTGCGGCCGCCTAGCTCAATGCTGCGCAACTGGCGCAGGATGCGGCCGTTTTCGTCAAGCAAGAAAGCGTTGCCTTTTCCGAACTGCTCGAAGACAAGCTGGCGGGCCTGGCCGTGGGCGAGGAATTCAAAAGCGGCTATGCGGTCGCAGTTCACTTGCGCAACTTTCTTCACCAACGCGTTTGCAAGCTCCCTGCGCAAGAGTTGGGTGAAACTGCTTTGCGTGGGTGGGGCGGGGGAAATGAATTTCGTCAAGTGAATGCGCACGCCCGGTTCGGCGAGCAGGTTGTGCTCGCCGCCAAGCTTTCGAAAGCGCAGGCGGAAGCCGCCGGGGGCGTCGTAGATATTGTCAAGGCGGCTGCCGGCAAGTTCCTGCGCCAGCTCGCGGACTGCGAGAAAGTAATCCGAACTTTTCATCAACTGTTTTTGCATGCAAGCCAACTCGCGCGAACTGAGTATGCACTAAGAGGGTTAGAAAAGAAGGGGAATAAAAAGAACGGGGGAAATTACGCAACCCGCACTATTTTGAGGGGGATGACGTTCTTCTCGAACTCAAGTAGCGAAAGCGTCACTGCGCTGATGACATCGTCCGCGACTTTAACGAGTGGCGGGGCGCCCATCGAGAGCTGGAGCGCGCGGGCGCCGATGAGGCGCGCACGCTCGTACTGAGTGAGTTGGGGTTGTTTTTCCTTAGCCAAGTTGTTTTTCACCTTTTGAGCCGAATTAGAAGAAAGCCGGGCGTGCAATAGCCGCCAGAGAAGTATATAGTGCCGGAGAAGGTTTTTAGGGGTTGCGGTAGCAGTGGGTTTGGCAAGCGAACGGGTGCGGAGGGCTTTTATTCGCGCCGGGCTTGAAATAAGCTGGTAACCGGAAGTTGAATCCAAATGGCCTTTCTTGAGTCAATTGCCGTTTTCGTAATCGCCATGGCAGTGATGGTCAAGGCGAGCCACT
>CAZPDD010000038.1:0-9595 GCA_964585235.1 Microcaldota archaeon
AACGCCTGCAAAACCAGCCTTGTTTTTTCCCAACTTATTTCAAGCGCCTCCTTAAGCTGCATCGCCTGCGCAGTATCGACGATATCGTAACTCGTTGCGGTAAGATGCACGTACTTGCCCGCCTCGCCGCACTGTTCGGCCAATGCCTTGACTAGTGCCATGACATCGTGCTTTGTCTCCTTCTCGATTTCGCGCACGCGGGAAAGCTTGACGTGCTTAGTGTCGGCCTTGGCTTCAATTTCCTTCGCCGCCTCTAGCGGGATTTTGCCCAAGTCCGCAAGCGCGCTTGCAAGCGCCGCCTCAACCTTAAGGTAGCACTCGATGCGCCTTTCCTCCTCCCACACAGCGCGCATCTCCTCGCTTCCGTAACGGTAGTCAATAGGGTGTGCGGGCATTCAATCACCTAAGGTTTTTCTTGCAATCTCTTCCAGGGGCATTTGTTCGGCGTGCATTTGAATTTCAAAGGTCTTCCCCAATGTTTTCGCCTGTTTTTCAGAAAGCAAGGCGTAAGCCCACGGTTCGTGCGGCAGGTAGTAAAGTATTGCCTTCCCCCTTCTCAGGAAAAAGAGATTGGTTCCGCTCAAACTCAAATAGCCGCTGTTCTCATCCAGCAACTTGAGGTTTTCTTGAGTGGCCTTGCCCTCAAAAATAACGTATTCCTTGCTCTTGATCTCACTTGAGTATTTAGCCATATATCCGATGTAATGAAAAAGCGCGTAAAAGGATTTGAGGATATCGACTACGGTGTTGCCGCTGCCCTTGGATTTTAGCTCTTTTTTTAACGCGTCAATCATCTCGCCTAAATTGGAATATTTCCGGGTTTTTTTTGGCTTGATCCTCCCTGACGGGTCGCTGTAAACTATTTTGGTCACTCTTATTGATTCTAACGACTCAAAACAGCCCAGAAGCTTGCTGAGCTGGTGGTCATGCGTAATCCAATAGATTTTTTCTTTCACGAGTTAATCAGCTCTGCTTCGCAAGTCATTTCGTGTTTGAGAAACTGTAGGAAGATTCTCTACGCAAACTCCGGCGGCATTGAACGCGATTTTATGCGCAGCCGGGGTCATTGGAGTTCACTTCTTTTTCTCGTTTTCAATCAGTACTTTGATTGCAGAAATCGTGCCGTCGGTATAATTTGTTGCCAAATGGTTCAGCCTTGTTTCAATTCCGTTCTTCTCCCATTCCCGAGGCTCCATGTTCAACAGCCCTGCCATCTCGTTGCCCTTAACTCTAAAGCGAATTAAAGCAGCCCTGATTGGGCCGAGGGCCTTTCCCCTTTTCGCGAGTTTGGCGCGCTTGTCTTGTATTTCTTGTTCTGCCCTGGTCAAAACCCCGTGTCTTTGAAGGATGTTGACTTCGGGCATTGTGAGCGAAGCGGTTTTGCTCGACATTGCATCAAGCAATTTACTTCGCGCCTTCTCAACTTCCCCCAGCCTTGTTTTGAGTCGCTCAAGCCGGGGGACCTTTCTGGCAAACATTGTTTTCACCATTTTTGCGCTTCGGAATCGTCCTTCTCTACTTTCTCGCGCAGCTTCGCGCGGTAGCCCGCGAGCTTGGGGCCAAGTTCTTCGTATTTGAGCGCCATTATCTCCACTGCAAGAAGTGCGGCATTCTCGCCCCTGTCGATGCCCACGCAGGCAACAGGGACGCCGGGCGGTAGCTGCACCGTGCTCAAAAGCGCATCCATGCCGTCAAGCTTTGCGTCAACCGGCACGCCGATTACCGGCCTTGTAGTGTGGGCCGCGATGACTCCGGGAAGGGCTGCGCTCATTCCAGTAATTGCGATGACGACGTCGGCCTTGCTGGCTTCGACCAAGGCCTTGACTTTCTCGGGCGTGCGGTGGGCGCTTGCGACGTGCACTTCGTATGGCACGCCGAATTCGTGCAAAGTGGTTTTTACCTTCTCAAAGACGGGCTTGTCGCTTGAACTGCCCATTAGAACCAGTACTAAACCCACCATATTCAATTGATGCTGAATAAGAATTAAAAGCCCACCGTTTGAGCCGGAGTTCAATGTTTCAGGCGCCCGACATGCACTCTGGAAAAAACTTCGATTGCGTCGAAAACATCCTTCGCTTCCTTGAGTTTTTCAACAAGCGTGCCCGCGTGTATTTTCAGTTTTTTCTCCACTTCTGCCTTGGCGGGAAGTTTGTCTAAATTAGCATATATGTGTTGTAAGGCTTGCCTGAACTTGTCGTAGTCAAATTCATCCCCGGTTGTTAGGTAAATGCGCTTCCTCTCGGAATTCCACTTTTCAACTACCCCCCCAACCAACTCTTTGAATTCAGCCATGGCGTTTTTCTTTAGCTCATCTTCAGTTGGCGGCAGCCATTCAGGGCTCCCAAAATGGTATTGACGGTCTGCGACAAGCTGGTTAAGGCGTTCGAATTCTTCAGGGTGTTTCTCACGCATTATTTTAAACGTGCCGAAAGTATCCCTTGCAATCAAGTATTCGAGATGGTTGGAAACGGGCTTTTCCTTCTCCGGTTTTGCCTTAAAGTCGCTAGCAATTGGTTTGAAATCCGCTAGCGCCTCAAGCGCAGCTTCATATTTCTTAATTTCGGATGTGCTTTCGAACTTCATTCTGCTAAACCGCCATTCGAAGTCAGTCGCAGTAAGAGGCAGGTCGTCGTTATCCTTGTAGCTTTTTTGAACTAGCTCGGCCAAGGTTTTGAAGTGCTCAGGATGTTCTTTGGCAAACCGGCGGAGGACCATGTGAGGAATAGGCTCGTTTTTGGCAAAGCCTTCGCGTACTGCAATGGCAAATGCGCCCGGCCGTAAAATCGCCTTAGTCAACGGCATTTTTTTCCCTCAAGTCTGGTCGACGTACCAGCCCTTGCCAGTAAGCTTGCGGATGATTGAAATGGCCGCGCTTGCGCCTTCCCCCGCGCTCTTGGCAATCTGGTTGTAGCCGCCCGTGCACGCACCGGCGGCATAAACTCCCGGCACGCTCGTACTTCCGTCCCTTTCCGCGACGACAAAACCTTCTTTCATCTCAAGCCCGAGCTTGTAGGCAAACGCCGTTGAGTTTGTCGTGCCCATCGCGACAAAAGCGCCGTCGAACTGCAAGGCCTTGCCTTCTTCCATCACAAGCGCGGAGAGCTTCTTTTCTCCCGCAAAC
Organism: Microcaldota archaeon; assembly: GCA_964585235.1. GTDB lineage: Archaea > Micrarchaeota > Micrarchaeia > Norongarragalinales > UBA97 > JAGVFW01. Next base: position 3,122 of record CAZPDD010000038.1, read on the forward strand.
TCATAGAGCTTCCCGTTGTTGAACCTTATGCCGGCTGCAACGAGTTTTTTCCTCGTTTCAGCATTGATTTGCCACTCGCGGCCGTTTGAGAAGAGAGTGATGTCTTTTGTGAGGGCAAGCAGCTCAAGCGCCTCCTCGGCTGCAAAATCGCCTTCCCCGATGACAGCTACGGCCTTGTTCTTGTAGAAATACCCGTCGCACGCGACGCAGTAGTGCACCCCCTTGCCGACGAGTTCGCTCTCGCGGTTGACGCCCGACTGCACGAATGAGACGCCGGTTGCGATGACAATGTTTTTCGCCTCGAATTCCTTGCCGGCATTTGTTTTCGCATTGAAGCCGAGGCCATCGTCCTTGGGCCGCAAGTCAACAACTTCCTGTTCAAAAACTTCGCATCCGTAGGTCTTCACTTGCGCCAAGCAGCGTTCGATGAATTCCCTGCCGTCCACCCCGTCGCATCCAAGCACGTTGCCTATCATCTGTGCCTCGGCAAGCGGGCCTTTCCAAGGCTCGCCGACGACTGCAGTCTTGAGGCCCGCGCGGCTGCAGTACACGGCCGCACTAAAGCCGGCCGCCCCTGCGCCCACAATAAGTACATCAAGCGTTTCCATTGAATTACGTTCATTGTTGGTTATGCTAGCTTAAAGCAATTACGCCGCCGGCGAGTGACAAGGCCGCTGCAAGCAGGACGCGCTTCCAGTCCTTCCTTTCGCCAAGCAGCACCATTCCGCCAACCACCGTGAGGGGCAGTGCGAGTTCGAGGAGCAGGCCGGCGACAATCGCCGAGCCATACTTGAGGGCGAAAAGCAAGAGCGTAAAGCCCAGCACGTCGGCAACAGCGTTTACAAGGAGCCATTTTCGAAATCCCCTTAGGTTGAGCGAGTGGGCAAGCGCCCCTTTGCGCGAATAGGCCATAAGGACGATGCCCGGCAGGGCGTACATCAAAAACGCGTAGCCAAGCAGGGGGAAGTACTTCAGCGCGCTCTTGTCAGTGACTAGCGCAGCTGCGGAAAGAAAACTTGCCGCGACAACCAGCGCCGTCTGCCTGTCGGGCCGCAGCCTCGCCCCGCCTTCGCCTGAAATCAAGAGCGCGCCGCCAAGCACGAGGGCAAGGGCCAGCAGCCTCGCTGGCGAAAGCTGTTCGCCAAGCGCGAGAACTCCTAGGGCGGCGATGAAAACCACTTTCAGCCTCTTTAGCACCGCGAGGCGCGGCGCCTCAAGCTGCTTTGCGTTTTCAAAGCCGATTATCGCCTGCCCGGACCAAAGGGCCGCCGAGATTGCTGCAAAAAGCCAGCCCGCCGGAGCGCTTGAAATCGGCTTGTAGAAAAACAGGGCCGGAAGCAGCAAGACTGCCCCAACAAGCTGGTAGAGCGTGGCGTAGCTGATGCTGTCTATGCGCCCCACCCTCAGCACTTTTCGCTGCACAAGGGCACTGACTGCCTTTAATGCGGCAGTCCCCAAAGCGGCTTCGCCTGCCATAACTATTTTTTCCCCTGTATGATAAATTACCCTCGAGGGATTAAAACCCCATTGCGCGCTTCTTTTCTTGCCGGCAAGCTACTGTGGCAGCGCGGTTTTTATTCAAATGTTTTCCTCACTAACTGCACGAGGTGAACTTTCCCCCTATGCCCTCCTCCTTCAAGCTCTCCCCCTCTTCTCTCAATCTCCTCGAAGACTGCCCCCGGTGCTTTTGGCTCGACCTGGTGAAGGGCGTTCCTCGGCCGCAGGGCATTTTCCCTTCCCTTCCAAGCGGGGTTGACCGGCTGCTGAAAGGGCATTTCGATTCCTTCATGCGCCGTCGCGAGCTGCCGCCGGAGTTGCGCGAAGAATGCGCCGATGCCGCGCTCTTTTCCGACGAGGCGCTGCTTTCTGAATGGCGCAACAACTTTAGGGGGATAAAGTGGCTGGATCCGCAAAGCGGCGTCCTTTTGCGGGGCGCGGTGGACAACTTATTGGAGCAAGACGGCAAGCTGGTTGTGCTTGACTTCAAGACCCGCGGCTTTCCGCTAAAAGACGATACGGCACACCATTACGCCGACCAGATGAACCTCTACAACTTTCTTTTGCGGAAAAACGGCTTTGCAACCGAAGACCATTCGCTCCTGCTTTTCTACATCCCGGAAAGCATCAGGGCATCTACTGGAGAGTTCGTCTTTCGGACGCAGCTAGTAAGGATGCCGGTTGACGTGCACCACGCCGAGCGGCTGTTCCGCAAGGGAGTTGCGGTCTTGCACGGCCCCAAGCCCGCTTCCTCGCCCCAGTGTGCCTACTGCGCGTGGTCGGGAAAAGTAGCAGAGGAAAATACGTCCCGCCAGATGCAGCTTTGAAAACAGCTTCTATCCCCCCGCCCCCCTTCGTTCGCACATTTGCCTTAGTGGCGTTTAGGGGGTAGGGCTGGGAGTTGGGCTTGGCGTGGGGGTGGGCGTCGCGCTTGGCGTGTCTTCGCGAAGCTTTGCGGGGTCGATGCAGTCGGGGTCGTAGTTGACGCACTCGTCCCTGCCGCTTCGGGGCACTTGGACGCAGCCCGTTGTTTCCCGGCCCGCATAGTCGCACGTCGCGCGGGATTGAACAGTATCGGGGTCGCACTCGCTGTCGTCTGAGCACTCGCCCCTGCCGTAGCCTGAAACAACAACGCACTTCTTGTACTGGCAAACGTGGTGGCTGTAGGTCACGCAGTCATCGTCCTTGTTGTCGTCGCACTCGTAGCGGCCGCGCGTCATTATTTTTACGCACTTCAGGTTGTCGCTCTCGTCTTTTTGGCACTCGAAGTGGTAGTCGTTGCCCCTGCATTGGGAGCTGGCCGTGCACTGGTCGTCGCCGAAGCCGGGGATGTTGGCTGCGCACACGCCGTTATCACCAATGTTTTGGCACTCCTTGTGGGTGAAGGTCGTGCAGTCGTCGTCCCTGGTGCAGGAATCCCTTTCGCCCTGCCATGCCGGGGGCCTGCTTATGCACTCGTTGACGTTGCACGCCCTGATCAGTGGAGCGGTCTGAAAATCGATTTGCCCACTGGCAGGGCGCAACGCCGGCTGCGGTTGGAGGGAAACGTAAGCGAGGGTGAAAGAAAGAATTGCAATAGCCGCAACTGCCATCAAAACCAGCGAATTAAAACCGCGTCGATTCATTGCCTCACCACATCTTGTTTAAGGCCGGCCTCGAGTATTTATTCATTTCCCCCCTTAAGTATTTACTCGCGGGTGGGTATTTTGGGCAAATTTGAGGTCTCTACTGTCATCTTGGCCATGTTGCTAGTCACCTGCATTGCCTTGCTTATTTCAGTCTGGAATGTCAGCAATAGGCTTTCAGCCCTTGAGGCAAAGTCGCTTGACTCCCAGATTGTGGGCCAGAGGATTGGCTTGATTGAAAACGAGCTTCGCGGCCTTGAGGGAAAAGGCTACGGCCCGAGCCCCTCGCCAGATGCCAAGGTGAATGCCGCCGGGGCAACGCGCTCGGGAGTTAAAGTCGACTTGGGCGGCAGGCCGCCTCGCGGCAACGCAAGTGCGCAGCTTTCCATCATCGAGTTTTCCGACTTCGAGTGCCCCTTCTGCGGCGCCGTTGCGCCGACAATAACCGCATTGATGGAATACTACGGCGGCCGCGTCAACCTCTATTACATGCACCTGCCCCTGCACGACCACAGCACGGCCGCCGCAATTGCCTACGAGTGCGCAGCCGCCCAAGGCAAAAGATGGGAAATGCACGACCTGCTTTTTGGCGAGCGCATTGCCGCCAATAATGCAAAAAGCGCCCCCGACTTTTCAGCCACCAAACTGAGGGAATTTGCAGCCAAGCTGTCCCTTGACCTTTCAAAGTACGATTCCTGCACCGCCGGCCCGCAGGCCAAGGCTTACGTCGCAGCTGACTATGCGCAGGGGCAGAAGATTTTCAACCCCCTTGGCACGCCTTCCTTCATAATCAACTGCAACGAATACGGTGGCGCCTATCCCTATGACTCTTTCCGGAAAATACTAGATTACGAGCTTGCACACAACTCCACTTGCTGAAAAACCGTTTTTTCACCACTAATTAAATACTCCGGCTTCGTTAGTTTTTCCAGTGGGAGGCAATCGAATGGCTTTGTCGCTAGAGATTTTGTTGTTCGTCCTGTTCGTCTTCCTGCTGGCACTTTTCGCGGCTTTGGAAGTTGCTTTTGTCTCGACTTCGCGCCTTCGGGCGCTCAGTCTCTTCAAGCAAGGAAAGCGCGGCAGCCGCTCTCTTTTGCGGCTGAAGGAACAGCCCCGCCGCCTTCTCATCACCATCCTTTTGTGGAGCAATGCTACTAACGTAGCCGCATCAGCGCTGGCAACCCTGGCAGCATCTTCTTCCCTCGGCTCATTCGAGCTTGGCCTCGTAGTTGGGGGCGTCACCCTGGTTCTACTTGTCTTCGGGGAGGTCATTCCAAAGACTTTCGCCGCCGGACGCCACGAACAGATTGCGCTCTTGTTAGCCCCTCCGACCGAGCTTCTGGTTGCCGCGAGCGCCCCGCTTGTTCTGCCGCTCGAGTGGTTTAGCCGCTCTTTCACGCGGGCATTCGCAGGCCGCGAGGCAAAAAAGCCGTTGATCACGGAGGAGGACCTTGATTCGCTGGTTTCAATCGGGGTGGAGGAAGGGACTATTGGTGCCAACGAGGCGCGGCTCGTCCGCCGCTCGCTTGATTTCAACGACCACTTCGTCGAGCAGGTAATGACCCCCGTCTCTGAAGTCGAGTTCTTGAACGAGGGGATGAACGTAGAGGATGCGCTCTCCAAGTCCGTTCCCTCGCGCCACCACCGCTTTCCAGTCCGTGATTCAAGGGGCCATGTAGTCGGGGTGGTGCACGAGAAGCTGCTGCTGGACGCAATTTCAAAAGGCAAGGGTGGCGGCAAGCTCGTGGGCGTGATGCAGCCGCCTGTTTTCTTCAAGCCCCACACTTCCGTCAGCGAAGTTTTTGAAACGCTCCTTAGGAAAAAGCGCAAGCTCGCAGTCATTGCCCAAGAGGCCGGCCTGCCGCTCGGCATCATCACGCTTGAGGACATTGTTGTTGAAATCGTCGAGGATTTGCGCGGCTTTGAGGCCGACCCGCTTGCAAAAATGTAGGGATTTCTACACACTCCGCTGTTTTTGAAGAAATTTCTTACCCGGCAAGGCCGGCAAGCCACTGTGCTGGTGCGTTGTTTAAGAAGAGTTCGAACTTCAGTTATTTGCTGGTTTTATGAAGCTTGTTGTCGACGCGAATGTTTTGTTCGCTTTGCTGCTCAAGAACGGCAAGACGATGGAGCTTTTGATTGACGATACATTTCTTCTTTATGCTCCTGAATTCCTTTTTACGGAATTCTTGAAATACGAAGAGCTTCTCTTGGAAAGAACAAGGCGTTCGCGGGCAGAGTTTGATTATTCTCTAAGGACTTTTCGCCGCCGGGTCAAGCTGGTTCCATTGGCTGACCTCGCTCCTTTCGTGCCTGAAGCTACGTTAGTTTCCCCCGACGCCAAGGACATTGCTTATTTTGCGCTTGCGCTCAAACTCGATGCAGGCATTTGGTCAAATGACCGGCGGCTAACAAAACAGTCGCGCGTTCGGGTCTGGAGCACGAAGGAGCTTGTCGAGCTTCTCTAGCGCTTCGACTTCTTTGCAAGCGTCAAAAGCCGTTTTCCCAACGCCGCGCTGACCTTGCGGCCTAGCTCGATGGTTTCCTCTTCCGTAAGCGTGCTGTCTGAAGTGAACTTCCTCATGAACTCCAATTCCCCAACCTTGCGTGCAAACGCCTGCCGCGCGACCTCCGACCAGTTCATCTCACCGAACTCGTCCATCTTCCCCTTCAGCTCCGCCGGTACCGAAACAGTTACAGTGACCATTATTTTCGCCTCGATAATAGTAGAAATGCATTAATATATAAATTTATTGTTTTTATTATTTATGCGGTGTTTGAAGTGAATAGTGCAAGCAGTCTTGGCCGTGGAATCAGGGTGAAAATCGGGAAGCTCGATAGGGCGCCTTGCGTCTTTTTCCCCAAGGAGTTCTCTAGTCTTCTTCCCGCTGGCACCGAAGTCGTTGCCTCACTTGTCGGGCCTAGGGAGATAAGGTTGAAGGTTGTGCCTTCGTCTGGGAAAATAGCGTAGTAGTCTATTTATTCGAGAAAAATCAGCCGCGTATTTCCTTCAGCCTTTTCTCAAGGCTTTCCTTCAGCTTTGCGGCAATGAAGTTGCCCGTGTAGGCATCGGCCTTTGCCGCAATGGCTATTTTCGCCGCGAGTGCCCGCGCGATTTTGCCGCGCTGCTCAAGCGGCGCGCCGCGGATGAGGGAGGACTGGAAAATGATTCCGTGCTTGGGCGGGGGGGTGCGTCCGTGGCTGCGCAGGTGCTTGAAAAGCGCGTTTTCCGCGCCAATCACCTGTATGGTGGAAGCGGGCATTCCCGCGAGCTTGTCAAGGCTGCCGGCAACCGACAAAAGCCGCGCTGCAAGCATTGCGTCAGTCAAGTGCATCACGTTTGGAAGCACCC
>CAZPDD010000039.1:0-9548 GCA_964585235.1 Microcaldota archaeon
AAAGGCCTGCTCGAGGCCATGGAAGGCAACTTCCCCTTCCCCCGCATCAATCCGGAGTTCGGATCATGCTAGAACTGAGGCAAGCTGGGCAAATCCGCTTCGTTCGAGGGCGCTGACTCCCAGCGCGGTTGTTTCGGAAAACTTTTTGTCCTGAAACAAGAGAGTCTTGCGCTTTGCCCGGCCGGCAAGCAGCTCGGCCTTGTTCAATACGGCGAGGGTGCGAATCCCCGTCCTTTCCTCAATCGCCGCCGCGATGCCGATGAGGGGTGCAAACCCATCCGCCCAAAGCGAGTCCGCCCCGGCAATATACAATATAGTGGAAGCGTGGCTGGACAGGAACTCCCCCGCGGCGCCAAGCAGGAGCGAATCAAGGCCGGCGTGCAGGTCAAGGAGAAGAAAATCCCCACGCACTGCGGCCAGCGACTTTCCAAGGCCCTTGTCTGAATTCGAAAGGGAGTAGAAATCCTCCAGCGCCTTTTCGCTGCTGCCGCTTTTCTTCAACAACGGCTTGAAATCGCAGTAATCGCGGCAGTCAACTGCGGCTTCGTACTTGATGCGCCTGCAGGCGGGGTCGAAGTTGGCAACTCCGCAGGAATGGCCGCGCTTTTGCAAAAACTTGCTGAAACTGTAGCAAAACGAGCTCTTCCCGACGCCCTCGGCGCCAACAACAGCCACAACTTGCGTCAAATGCAATTCCAACTCCGAAATCCGCATTTTTTTGGAAAGGTTTATATATAATACAATCGTAATGGCGAACAGTGTGTATCGCTTGAATAAGCTGAATTACGTCGGACTAGCTTTCGCTTTAATCCTATTCGCCTCCCCGCTCGCATTTGCAAACGACATCGTCGTAGGCCTCGCCACGGCCGATGCACTCAATACGAGTTCGCAAACCATCACCTTCAACTTCACCATACTCAACCAGACCGGCGTGGTCGGCACGGGCTTCGCGAAGAACATCACCAACGCCAGCATCTGGATTGCGAATTCCTCCCCCCTCGCCGGAGGCATTCCCGCAATCATCTGGGGCGCCAACCAGACTGTCAACACCACCACGCTGCAGGTAGTGGCTGCAGGCGGCAACCTCATTTCCGTAGGCGGCCTTCCCTTTGGCTCTTACGTCTGGAACGCTAATGTCACCACGGGCGACGAGTCCAACTTCTCGGCCTCCAACCGCACCTTTACGGTAGACCAGCAGGGAGTGACAGTAAACCGCGTTGTGCTCACCGATCAGGGCGCACAGCTGCAGAACTTCGGCATGCAGAAGAACATGACCGTCCCTGTGCCGATTGCCGGAAGGATGGCCAAGCCAATCACGAACTTCACGACTTTCTTGGTCAACGTCACTACGCCGGGGACGGGCGTGATGGGCGTGCAGGTGACGAACGTCACGGCAGCCAACGGAAACCCCGGGGCAGCAGTTTCCGGAACCTTGTTCAACGGTTCGGTGAGAAACGGCGTGTGGAGCATCACACTCAACATCACGAACGCCACCGACGGCTTCGCCAACTTCACGCTTAACGTCACCACCTACTCGGGCGTTTCTTACGTCGTTAACATTACCGGCAAGAACCAAGTGCTCAACGAGCTTTACGGCGATGCGAGCAAGTACTCGCAGTTCAGCTTCGCTCCGAACTTCGGCGCCGAGTACTTCGTAAACAACTACCCCGCGATTTCCGGCAGGGTCCTTGACATGCGCAACGGCAACCCGCTCATACTCAGCCCAACCCAATACAACGTGACGGTCTACGCCGAAAAAGTGAGCTTCGGCCAGGCAACAACGGCATACAGCCAGCAGTTCCCAGTTGACGCAAACGGCAACTTCATCATCTCGTTCAACGACTCCGCGGCCATTCCGTCCTTCGGCGGTCAGTTCCAAGGCGGGTTCGGAGGCGCCCCCGCAATGTACCGCTTTTACGTGCTGGTCAACGGAAGCAATGGCAACGTGACGCTCGCAAGCGCCTACTCGATGCCCCAGCCAGTCGGCTTCATGGCACCTCCGGGAAGGCCAGGCAGCGGGAGGAACCTGTTCGCAGCCCCTTCGGAAACAATCCTCCTTGGCGCGCAAAACGCAACCGGACAATGCACCAACTTCTGGGGCATGGTGATGGACACGACTAGCGGGGTGCCTATACGCTTCATTGAAAACGCCAGCGCTTCAGGGCCCTGCACAACCGCCGCGTGGCAGCCAATCTACCTTCCTGCAAACAAGAACGTCAGCATAGTCATAATGAACCCGCCTTTCAACGGCGGCAGCACATTCCCCCCACGCACGGTCGCAGTAACAACGCAAAACCTCTCCGACTCCGACACCACCGACTTCAACGGCGTTGCGCTCAACGTCACGGTCAACACCAGCTTCACAACCGTAAACCTCAACGGCTCGCTGATAGTGAACAACGGCACGCTTGCCACGCCCGGACCGGTAATCGCCAACACCACGACCATGGCGCCGGGAGTGTTTGTGAACTACACCAAGCTGGAGGCGTACATGAGCTTCTCGGGCTTCATCCCGCCCATGCAGCCGGCTTCGTCTCGAAACGCAAGCACGCTACAGGCAACGGGCAACTATTCCCTCACCCTAATCAGCGGCGTGACTTACACGGTGTTCGTCTACGCCACTGACAACTCGACTACTCCAGGCAACTACATGGGCGTCGTCACCGTAACGCCGCCAACCAGCCTGCCACAAAACATCACGCTTTACCGGCTTGCGGGAACCTATCCCACCACTCCCGGCGGCTCGTTCGGCGGGATGCAAGGCTCTGATGCAAGCGGTTCGCAGCAAGGCGGCCTTGACCAAGGCTCTTCAGGCGGGTTCAACACCAGCGCCACGGCCATCCGTTTCGTCAACGAGAACGGCTCGCTTGTCTCGGACACTAGCAACCCGACCGCAAACCAGCAGTCGGCAGGGGACATCCAAGGGGAAATATTCACAAACTACAGCGGAACGGTCATCCGCCGCATGGTGCGCGCGCAAGGACAGGCAACGGCGAGCATTCCACTGCTTCAAGGCGAGCCATTCCGCATCCGCATCTACGCGCAGGGCTACATCCCGATGGACCGCACCATAACGGGCGCGCTTGTCACCGCAAATTCGACGCTGAACATCACGCTCAAGACGCCTGAGATGAGGCCACCGCACTCAAACGGAGTAGAAAACAACTCATTCATTTCCACCATGAGGATGGAATTCCTGACGAGCAACTCCACCTGCAACGCGCCAAACTTCCCCGCAAGCTGCAAAGCGTCTTTCCTCAAGCAGGAGGGCGGCAATGCGTCGCACTTTGATTCCAACGCCAACCAGATGACCGGGGTCCAGAATATCCTCATTACCGAGACTACGAGCAACACGGCCACGTTCATGGTCGGGGTTGACCTGAGCTCGTTCTCGACGCCCAACATGGAAATGGATTCCTCCAACTTCGAGGACAGGACGCAGGGGGCCAACAAGGTGCAGACAAAGCGCTTCGGCAGCTACCTTCCCCCAGGCGTCGCCTCCGCCTTGTGGGTAGCCCAGGCAGTCAACAGAAGCGCAATCAACATGAGCAGCGTAGACGGCGGCAACCTCAGCCAGGTCAGCATGTCAATCCCGTACCTTTACGACGATGACGGCAACCTCCAATGGAACGTCAGCACGAACACTTCCGCGCAGATACCGTCCAAATACCAGGACTATCCGCCAGCCTTCTCCGGCCAGGCAAGCAACGCCTCCTACCTTAGCGGCATCTACTGCTGGTTCAACTTCAACACGTCGATTGTCTGCTGGGCAGACCAGGTGAACAACGTCACTTGGCTGAAAATCCCGCACTTCTCGCAAGTGGGAGTCACACAAACAGGGGCCGCAGCAGCCGCTGCAACATCCACCGACACTACCGTCGCTGCCAGTAACACCGGAAGCGGAGGAAGTAGCGGCGGCAGCGGAGGGGTTCCAAGCGCAGCAGCCACCGCATCGGCAGCTGCCAGCGCTTCCGCCCAGGCCATAGTGGTGGCTGACTCAAGCGTCACCGTAACCGGTAACGTTGTAACGGCATCCCTGCCCGCACTCTCTTCAAGCACTGCCTCGCAAGTTACAATAAACGTCCCCGCAACCGCCTTTACAGGCGTCAGCGCGTCAGTCAGCGGCATTTCACTCAACGTCCCCGCTGGCTCGAACGCTGCAACTGTGTCAGTCACTTCGCTTGGAACAACCTTGCCGCCGGGGCTCCCAGCCTTGCCGTCTTCAACAGTCGGGCAGACCCTCGTGTTTGTTGACATTAAGGCAAGCGCGGCCGACTCGACCGCAGCGGCAATAACCAGCGCAACCGTCACCTTCACCGCCTCAGCAGCAAGCGGACAGGAAGGAAACGTACGCCTAATGCACCTACAAGCAGGCCAATGGATCACCCTCCAAACCACATGGCTAGGCGGCAACCAATACACCGCCGTCACAACCAGCTTCTCACCCTTCGCAGTAGTCGTCACCAAGCCCGCACCAAGCGCAGCTCCGGCGGCAACTGCCCAGCCAAGCGCAAAGCCGCCGCAGGCAACTGCAGCGCCAACGCAGGCGCCGGCTGCAGCAACTGCCTCAAATTCCGGCGTTGAGCCAAGCACCATACTGGAACTGGCGGCAGGAGTGCTCATCCTCGCAGGGCTATATTACTTCTACGGCCGGGGCAAGAAGGAATAAATTCTCCCCCCTGCTTTTTCTTTTTCAAATGAGCCAACAACGCGACTACCCGCACGAAACGGAAGTCCTTGAATCCCTTGCGGCCAGCATTGGGAAACGCGACGTTAGCCTCCTTCGCTCCACCGGCGCGCAGCTGAGCGAAGACGCGTTTGCTGCCAACTCGCAAGAGCTGGCCGACCTATCCGCCTGCGCCTACTCGATAGCGAAGTTTTTGGAAAAACACTATATCGTAGAAAGCCCGAGATGGCCGGGGTTCGCATTGCTTGCAGTCCAGAAGCTGACGGCCGCCGCTGAAGCCAACCGCGAAGGCAGGCACGAGGAAGCAGACAAGGCAATTGACTCGCTAGTCGACGACGTTGAGGCCCTCAGCCAGTCGCTCGGCCGCTTCCAGACCGACGTACTGACCAAAGCGCGGATGAAAATCGCAACCGACGCTTATGCCCACGGCGCTTCGCTTGGCAGGGCGTGCGCCTTTGCGGGAGTGGGCAAGAAGGCAGTGCTCGAATACATCGGCGCAACGCGGCTGTCGGACAAGTTCCAGACAGAAAATGCACTGCAGCGCCTTGCTGCTGCGCGCAAGCTTTTTGCCCCGGTGAACTGAAAATGGAATTCACTCTTGCGGCGGTGTGTTAAATGGGATTCACTTCAATCGTGTGCGACTCGTCTTCCCTCATAAGCTTCAGCGGCACGTGCCTGGCTGACGCGCTGCGCTTTGCCCACTCGCAGATGAACGCGCGGCTTTACATCACCCCGGGAGTGAAGAACGAGATTGTCGCACACCCGCTGCACGTGCCAAGCCACGAGTTTTCCGCCCTCCGCCTGAAAAAGCTCGTTGACGACAGGGTGCTTGACGTGATTGCGACGCCCAACCTGCAGCGGCAAACGAGGCACCTGCTTTCCCTTGCGAATTCGCTCTTCGTGGTGCGCGGCGAGCCGCTCGAGATAATGCAGGAGGGCGAGACCGAATGCCTCGCCGTCTTCGAAGGGGTCAGCGCAAGCGCGCTTTTAGTTGATGAAAAGACGACGCGCATGCTGGTAGAGGCGCCCCTCAAGCTCTTCGACGCGATGAGCTCCGAGTACGAAGGCCGCGTCACCCTCAACGAGGACGCGCTTGCGCAATGGCGTGAACTGACGAAAGGAATTTTCATCATGCGCTCGTCGGAACTGCTTGCCCTGTGCGCAGAGCGGGGCTTCTTCCGCCAATACGGCAAGTACGAGGACGCGGCGCTTCACTCGGCGCTGCTGGCGCTGCGCAACGCCGGCTGCTCGCTCACGACAAACGAGCTGCGCGAGTACGGCCAGTTGAGGGTGTGAAAATGCCGCGTTTGCGTAAACTTGTTGTGCATGAGCCTCCCCACGCATCCATCCCGCTCGACGATGCGCGCGCAATCGCTGAAAACGCGGCTGAAGAGTTCGCAGGCAAGGGTTTCAAAGACTTGCCCATAGACTGCTTGGCACTCTTGCACGAAAAATCGCCCAAGCACTTGCTCTCAACCCACGGATGCTTCGCACTGGCCGGGTTTGGGCCAAAGAAGAGCGCTGTCGCGCACATACAGGTGCATTCAGATAAGCTTCGGGCTTTCATTTCGCGCATGCGCAGGCACCTGGGTCCGAAGGCTGCGATTGTCGTCGCAGTGGCCCATGCCGGACTTGCGCATGCGCAAACGCACGAAGCGGACGAGATAGCCATGGATGAAGTCAAAGCAGCCTTGAAAAGAGCCGGCTACCGCCTGAGGGAAGAAAACATTTCTCGCCACCACCAAGGCTATCCCATCGACGTGGTCGTTGACCCGGCTAAGAGACAGATGCACGTTTTCCACGCAGGCCGTTAAAAGAGTATTCCCGCCAAAATACTTTGCGCGCGCTCAAATAATCCATGCGTACGGGCCCGGAGTCGGACGGCAAGACGATCGCTCCGCAAGCGATAGACAGCGGGTTCAATTCCCGCCGGGTCCACTGAACCTTTTCATCGCTTTCTCCTCATCGCCTTACCTCCTCAGAAGCTCGAAAAGCTTCACCAAAAACAGTTTTTTCCGCCTGCTCCCGGAGCCCCCGCAAGCTCTAAGTCCTGCACCAAAGCGCACCGCATATATTCGTGCCAGTGCATTGGCTTTCCATGAACTTTCGAACAAGGCTAGAAAAAATATTTTTCAAGCAGCGCAGCGACTCGCAAAAAACGGACGCGCTTCTCTTCCTGCTCTTGTTTGCAGTTTTCTTCGCCGCATTTTACGTCCTGCTGAACTTTTTCACGGGCACGCTGCTCCACTACTACGCTGCCGGCGCGGGCGCTTTTTTCCTAAAGCTGCTCGGAATTTCCGCCGACGTAGTGCCTAATGCGGACGGCTTTCCGCACCTCGTAGGCACGGTCCGGGGCAATGCGTTTGACGCGCAGATAAACACGCTTTGCGCAGGGGCGATGGAACTCGCAGTTGTTTTTGCAATCGTTCTTGCAAGCCGCGACAAAAAGCTGAAGACGCGGCTGCTTGGAATGCTTGGCGCAGTAATTGTCTTCTCCATCTTCAACCCACTTCGCATTGCGCTGACCCTCAATGCAGTGGGCAGCTGGACGCTGCCTCTCTTGCACGACCTGCTTTTCCGCATTTCCCTCGTCCTCATCATCGTCGGTTATTACGCCGCGTGGTATTATTCGACGCCCTCGGCGCCTCATGCCGGCGCAAGGGCAGCGGCGCGTTTTTAAATAACCTGCTATAAAACAATTTGTCGCGCAAGACGCAGTGGTAACGCGATGGGAAGAGGCTAGTGGTCAATGGGCGTCGCTGAAAACTATTCTGACTTCATGGACGACTTGGAGGAGAAAGGGTTCCCGGCTCCGCGCATTCTCGTCCCTGCGCTCGCCTTGCTCGCCGTAGCGGCAATCGTATTATTCGCACTCCCCTCGCTCCAGCTCGGAGGGGGGCAGAAAAAAGTTGTTTTCCTCGTCCAGGACGCGGGCGGCGCCCCAATTGCGGGCGCAACGGTTGCGGTAAGCGACGGACAGGGCAATTCGCTTGCAAGCGGCGTTACTGACGCGTCCGGAACCGCGCAGCTTGAGAAACTGCCTTCCTCAAAGCTCACTGCCCACGTCGATGCGCAAAACCACAAGTCAACGGACGTTTCGCTTGCATCTGAGGACACCAGCAAGACAATCAACCTCGAGAGCGCCGTCCAGCCCCCGAAAGTCACTCGCGTCGAGTTCGCGGTTGTGGACGAGGACTCAAAGCCAATTGAGGGCGCGGCAGTTAAGCTGCGGGCAGCCGACGGCGACCACTCCGGCGTGACCGACGCATTTGGCACCGCCGACTTTTCGCTCTCAACCCTTCCCGACCACGCGAGCGTAGTTGCGCAAAAGCAGGGCTTTGAGGACGGCTCGCTTTCGGGCGTTTCGATGGCGGAAATGCAGGGCTCGCTCAACTCGCCCATACGCATCGTACTTCGGCCGGTCGCAAAGCCGCCCTCTGCATTGGCGACTGTTCGCGTAAGCGTGGTTTCCGACAAGGGACTTGCGCTTGACGGAGTGCTTGTCTCGCTCGTTGACGACACGGGAAAGACATTCGCCGCACAGGCAGCTAGCCAAGGGCAGGCAATTTTCGAGTCCGTTGACAAGGGCAAAAGCTTTACCGTAAAGGCAGTTGACTCCCAGGGCCTGTTCGAGCCTTTCACCAGCACTGACACGGTCCTTGTTGATGCTGACTTCAAGCAAGTGCAGGTGGTAATGAAGAGCCGCGGCCAGGCGGCGGTTGGCCAAGGCATCAAGGTCACCGTCAAGGACTCTCACAACCAACCAATTGGCGATGCGGCGGTAAGCCTTTTTTCCCGTTCTTCAAACAAGCTTGTTGACACGCGCTTCACCTCCGAAGACGGCACCGCCACGTTTGACGTCGCGGGCGCTGAAACTTATTACCTGACGGTCTTCAAGGACGGATACCTACCGGGATTCAGGCCCGTTGCGAAAAGCGGCGACTCCATTGAAATCGCTCTCGTTTCCGAGGCAATTGGCAACTTTGTTCCCTTGACTGTGTTTGCAACCGAGGACGGCACGCCGTCCGCCGGCGCAAGCGTTGCGCTTTTCATCCGCGGGGGAAGCCGCAACGGCTTTGCACTCGGAATCCCGCCGCTTTCCACCGGCCCCGACGGAATTGCCGGCACCCACATTCCGCTTACTATTGACGGCGCGAGCTACGGGGTTTTTGCAGTTGCGACAAACGGCGGGAAAAGCGGAGCTAGCCAGACTGCAACAGTCACGTCGGCGGGAGTTTTGCTCAATGTGTCGCTAAAAGCGCCTCCTGCTTTTGTGGACTTTGCTGTTTTTGACAGGACAACAGGAAGGAACGTGACTGGCGCGCTTGTGCAGGCGAATTTCAATGGAACCAGCCAGTCTTGCAGCACGGGAGCTTCCGGCACCTGTTCGCTTACCCTTGATGCCGGCAAGCAATACGTTTTCCTGGTGGGCGCGCCCGGCTACGTCGACTACGCAACTACCCCCCGGTCTTTCGCGCCGCTTGAACGCGCACGCCTTCGCGCCGACCTCTACTCGCAGGCAGCGCTTTCGAACGTGCAGCTGCAGTTCGCCGGCTTTTTCGACTCTTCAGGAAACCAGGTCCTCGAGCTTGAGAACGTCGCCTCCTACAAGGCGCGCTTCCTCTTGAGCGCGCCTGCGGGCAATTCGCTTGCCGGCGCCTACTTCCGCGTAGGCAGCGGTACTGAAGCCGCTTCAAGCGACGCGGTGATTGACGGGGTTGACGCGGCAAGTGCAAGCGTACGCTTCGGCTCCTCGCTTGCCCCGCAGGGTTGCGACGTGCAAAGCAATTCCTCGGCACAACTGCTCGGGGCGAAGTGGGTTGAGGCCGCATTCCTGCAGGGCCTTGCCCAAACGCAGGAA
>CAZPDD010000040.1:0-9214 GCA_964585235.1 Microcaldota archaeon
CAACGATTGCGAGGCGCTTTTGCTTTTCGCCTTCGTTCTCCGCCTTGAGTACGGGACATTTTTCGTAGAATTCGCTGAAATTGGCGGCGAGCTTTAGCAGGTAGTCGCACAAGACGTGCGGCTCGTACTGGCGCGCCACGTGCGCAACCGCCTCTGGAAAAGAGGCGAGGGCGAGCACGAGCTGCTGTTCGACTTCATTGAACTGCGCGGAGTTAGGCACCACGATGTTGTCTTCGTCCAATCCACCCTTGCGGAGTATGTTCTTGGCGCGCACTGCGGTGTACTGCAGGTAAGCGCCGGTGTCGCCGTCAAAGCCAACTGCCTTTGCGGGGTCGAATGAAATGTTTTTCACGTTGCCCACTCGCAGGAAGGCGAACTTCACGCTTCCCACGCCCACCGTCTGCGTGATTGAATTGATTTCCTCCTCCGGGTAGCCGAGCTGCCTTTCCGTAATTTCCTTTTTTGCCGCTTCCACCGCCTCGTTGAGAACGTCTTCCATGAAGACCACGCGGCCCTCGCGGCTGCTCATCTTCTCGCCCGCAAGCGTCACTAATCCGAAGCCAGCGTGCTTGTAACGCCCGGCGTACTCGCGGCCTAACAGGCCAAGAAAGGCGATGAGCTGGCGGAAGTAAGTGTTCTGCTCGCTCGCGGTTGTCACGAGGCTTTCGTCAAAACGGAATTTCTCCCACTTCCAGTCCGCGTTGCCCAGGTCGCGTGTGAAATAAAGCGTCGTGCCGTTGCTGCGCAACAGGATGGTGTTAGGCAGGCCGGCGGGTTCAAGGTTGGCGACCAGCGCGCCGGTTTCCTTGTCGGTGAATGCAATTTGCTTTAAGAGCGCCTCGGAGGCGATTTCCCTCGATGAGTTGATGAATTCGCTCTCGCCAACCACCGTGTCGAACTTGACGCCGAGCATAGCGTAGTTGCGCTCAAACGCGAGGTAGCTTTTCTCGCGGATGCGCTTGACTTCTGCAAGCGTTTCAGGGTCGCCCTTCTCGATTTTGAGCAGGATGTCGCGTGCCCGTTCCTCAAGCTTTGGGTTGCCCTCCATTTCCTTAGTGATGCGTACGTAATACTCCAGCATCACGCGCTCGTCAGTCATTGGCGGCAGGTCCTTGAACTCACCAGCTGCAAGAAGGAGCTTTGCGACGTTTGCGCCAGCATCCCCCAAGTAGTTTATTCTCCTTACTTCCCATCCCGTTGATTCAAGGCAGTTTGCAACGCAATCGCCCAGGATTGTGGACCTAATGTGGCCCACGTGGAAGGGCTTTCCCGTATTCGGCTGGGAATACTCGATTACGAAAGTCCGTGCCTTTCCCGGTTTGCTTTTGCCGAACTCATTTCCGCAAGCTTCGGAAAGCGCGGTTGAATAAAATTTTTGTGAGGATGAGAGATTAACATAGCCGTTTACTGCCTGTGCTTTGTCAAAATAATCGCCAGGCAATATGGCGTTTATTTTTTCAACTATTTTTTTTGCAATTTCCAAAGGGTTTTGCTTAACATCTTTTGCCAGTGCAAAGGCGGCTGCGCTTGCAAGCGTTCCTTGCCCTATTTCGCGCGGCCGTGTTAACTCAACTTCTTCAACGGCGATGGAAAAGCCCGCTGCGGAGGCTGCGTGTGCAACGAGTTTTTTTCCCTCTTTCGCCGCCTCGCCCAGGGTGTTTTCAGCATCGTTTTCCATAAGCCTACGAATAAGGCAGCGAAGTGTTTTTATATCGTAGCCGCTTGCATTTAGTGATGGTTGAGGAAGGCAAGAGCGGCCAGCAGCCCCGCGAAGGCGGTTTGCCCGGTCGGCTGGCGGCGGGTTTTAAGTCTGCCTACTACAAGGCCGAGGACGCTTACTATGCGGTTCTTGACTCGCTTGAGCAAGCCGGCGCACCCGTCTACGAGGCTTTTGTCGACCCGATTGAAAACCGCGGCTACCCCAGCTTTCCAATAGCGGTGCTTGTCCTGCTTCTTTTGCTGTTGATTCCATTCCTCCTTTTTTTCAATTCCGCCCCGTCGACAGTCACTTTCGAAGTGCGCGTCTTTCGCGGCACCGAACCTGTTGACAATGCAGTCGTTAGAGTGCTTGACGACGGGCAAGTCATTGATTCCCAGAATGCAGTGCGTGGCATCGCCTTGTTCAAGGACTTGCCGGCAAAGAGCCTTACTTTCGAGGCAAGCGTGGGCGGGGAAAAGGCGCTTGCGGTGCTTGATACTCGATTGGGACGCGGGAGGCTCGACTTATCGCTCCAGTCCTTCGCAGGCACTCATGAGGCCACGCGAGTGCTCAACCCCCCCAAGTTTTTGAGGAAAAACATTTCGTTCAATTCCAAGCCCCCATCCCCCGGAGCGTCGCCGGTTCCAATTGGCAGCATCACGTTTCCCATTCCCTCGCCTTCACCCAGCGCAGGCGATTCGGGCGTTTTCGGCCCGTCAAAGGCGCAAGTTATCGTAGTGGTGCGCGATTCCGCAACCGGCGCCGTGATTGTCGCCCCTGTGAAAGTCACGCTAGTCACTGACTTCACCCAGTCGGTCTTGGCAACTGCCGACGCAACCAGCGGCACGGCAGTTTTCAACTCCGTGACCGAAAGCACTAACTTTTACGTGCGCGCAACCTCCGACGGGTACTTTCCCTACGACGGGTTTTCGCAAGGCCAGGTTTACGAGACGCGCAGCCCGACCACCACGATTACCGCCTTGCTTGACGCAAAGACGCAGGACAACTCGGCCGCTTCATTGATTCGAATACTCGGACCTGATGGCTCGCCAACAAACGCTTTCCTCCGACTTTTTGAGGCCGGTTCGCAAACGCCCTTCTTCCAAGGCACCATCCAGGGCTCGCAATCGTTTGCGCTCAAAAAGGGCGGGCAGTACCACGTTGAAGTTTCGAAAGACGGCTTCAATGCCGTTTCAAAGGATTTCACGGCCGGCGACGCCGTTGACTTCAAGCTCACGGCCTTGGTCTCCGGCGGCAGCCAGGACTGCAGCGTCTCGCTTGCCGACGGCGCTTCACCCCTTGTCTTGCTCGGGACTGGCGAGACGCTTTCAGTGAGCGTCAATTTCTCCGGCTTTTCATCCGCACCAACTGCAACAATCCACTGCGGCACTGGCGTTTCTGACGCAAGCACCGCAGCTGCAACTTGCTCGTACGATGCTGCAACCAAGAAAGGCACTTGCCAAGCAAGCTGCTCGTTTTCTCTTCCAGGCAGCAAGGTGATTTCCATAGCTTTCGACAAGCTCTCCTGCTCCGCCTCCCAGGCAGTTGCAGTTTATTCCAAGCTGAAGACGCACGCCGCCTGCGCAGACAACCAGTGCGTACAGGTGGTTGGCGACGACACTGACAAGTGCTCGCAGGCAAGCGACTGCGCTGCAAAGCACCTCGAGTGCCGCAACAACGCCTGCACGCTGGTTGCCGGTGCCGGCCCAAGCACGTGCCTTGACTCGGGCCAGTGTAAGACAACTCACTCGGCGTGCGAGAACAACGCCTGCGTTGCCGTCGATGGTGCTGGTAGCAGCGAGTGTTTGAAGGATGCTGATTGCGTGAACAAGCACGGCCAGTGCGCCGGCAATGCGTGCGTTGTTGTTGACGGCGCGGGGCCGAGTTCTTGCGTTGGGGACTCGCAGTGTGTGTTGCCTACGCATTCTGCATGCGAGAATTCTGTGTGTGCGGTTGTGTTTGGCGCGGGGTCAAACGAGTGTTCTTCTTCGGCTGATTGCGTTGGCAGGCACGCGGCTTGTTCGGGCACCCAATGCCTGCTTGCCAGTGGCACGGGGCCAAGCACTTGCGTTGGCGAAGCCGAGTGCCTTCCAGTTTTTCACTCTGCCTGCGAAAACAACGCCTGCGTCCAAGTTGATGGTGCGGGCGCTAATGAGTGCTCTAATGACGCGGCGTGCGTCAACAAGCACGGGGCGTGTGCCAACAGCGCGTGTGTTGTTGTTGACGGCGCTGGGTCGAGTTCTTGCGTTGGAGATTTCGACTGCATTTTGCCGACCCACTCCGCCTGCGTGCTTGATTCTTGCACCATAGTGTATGGGGCCGGCACTAACGAGTGTTCCGCTGCGGCAAATTGCGTCAGCAAGCACTCGGAGTGCTCCGGCACGCAATGCCTGCTTGCGAGTGGCGCTGGTCCGAGCACTTGCGATGCCGAGTCTTACTGCGTAGGCGCAGGGACGCACAAGGCGTGCGAAGGCAGTTCGTGCATTTCAGTCAGCGGCCCTGGCCCTGACTTGTGCTCGGACAGCCTCCAGTGCGCCGGGTTCCACTCCGATTGCAGCGCCAGCGGCCAGTGCGTTCAAGTCTCCGGTGAAGGGCCGGACAAGTGTTTTGCTAATGCGGATTGCGTGCTTCCGGTGCATAAGGCGTGTTCGGGTACTTCGTGCGTTTCCGTGAGTGGTGCTGGTCCTGACTTTTGCACGGCGGATTCAGCTTGCGTTGGTTCGCATTCAGATTGCAATTCCGCTGGCCAGTGCGTGCAGGTTGCTGGCGAGGGGCCTGACCAATGCGTTGCAGATGCAGGTTGCGCAGTGACGCACAAGGCCTGCGAGGGCAGCTCGTGCATTTCCGTCAGTGGTGCGGGGCCTGACTTGTGCGCGGGTGATTTGGCCTGCATCGGGCATCACGGCGACTGCAACGCCAACCAGCAGTGCGTGCAAGTTCTTGGCGAGGGTTTTGACAAGTGCGTGGCCAATGCTGACTGCACTCTTCCATCGCACAAGGCGTGCTCGGGCAGTTCGTGCGTTTCGGTGGGTGGTCCTGGCCCTGATTTGTGTTCGGGTGATTCTGCTTGCGTTGGTTCGCACTCGGATTGCAATGGCAACCAGCAGTGCGTGCAGGTTGCTGGCGAGGGGCCGGATAAGTGTCTTGCAAATGCCGACTGTGCTGTTACCCACAAGGCCTGTTCGGGAAGTTCTTGCATTTCCGTCAGCGGTGCTGGTCCTGACTTGTGCACTGGCGACTTGGTTTGCATCGGCCACCATTCCGAATGCAATGTGGATTACCAGTGCGTGCAGGTGATTGGCGAGGGGACGGACCGCTGCCAGGCGAATTCAGAGTGCGTTTCCCCCCTAAAGTGCCCTGACGGCACGCCGCAGGGCCAGTGTTCCACAGCGCTCAAGCCGCTTTACTGCCCAACTGGTTCGCTTTCGCTCACCAGCAATTCGGCAGTGTGCGGCTGCCCCGAAGGCCAATCGCCCGACAGCAGCGGCGTTTCCTGCGTCGGCCACCCAAGCCATTCCGAGTGCATCAACGGGATGTGCTATTCCCTGTCAGGCCCGGGAGTTGACGGCTGTTCCACTCCCGGAGCGGCTTGCGGGTCTTATTCCGAGTGCGATTCCCCTGCCCAGCAGTGCGTCTCGAAGGCAGGTGCGCAACCTGTTGGCGTGCCAACTTGCTCGAACGCGGCCGAGTGCGGCGCCTGCACCGGACCGGCTTGTGCTCACGCTGAGTGCATCGGCGGGATGTGCACTTCAGTCGCAGGCGCAGGTGCAAGCGACTGTCCTACCGTAGGCGTTGCTTGCGCGCCAATAACGCATCCGGAATGCGATTTTGTCCTGCAGCAGTGCGTTTCGAAAGACGGCCCGCAGCCAGCGGGGGTGCCGACTTGTACCGGCAACGGCGATTGCGTGCTAAGGTGCGCCGACGCGGCCCAGACGCCAGCTGGCCAGTGCCTTGCGGGCGATGCAAGCAAGCCGTTCGAGTGCGCTTCTGATGCAAGCGGCCTTGTGCCGAACTCGAAGCTCTGCGGCTGCCCTGCGGGCTACCGCAAGGACGGCGACAATTGCGTTTCTGAAATTTTCCCTCCAGTTGACTGCAGCGACGGCACGCCAATTGGCCAATGCTCAATAAATTCGCCGTCGCCGTGGTTCTGCAGCGCTGCAGGCGTGCTTGAGACGAACCCCGACAGGTGCCCGTGCGCTGCCGGTTACCACGCCGTTGGCGTAGAGTGCGTGCCTAATTCGCCGAAAACCACTTGCGACGATGGAAGCACTGCAGTCAACAAGTGCGCACTTACGCTTGACAAGCCCGCATACTGCGATGCTAATGCCGCGTGGACGGTGAACGCCAGCGCGTGCGGTTGCGAGGCGGGCTTCCACGCAGTTGGAGAAGCGTGCCTTCCGCTCTACAATTCCCCCGTTTGCCAGGTTTCCCTCACTCCCGCAAGCCCATTGATGAATTCGGTTGCCTCATACAACATTACTTTCGACCACTTGCCCTCTCCTGCGCAAAATGAGCCATACTATTCCTGCGGAAACTTCAACGGCGCCGACCTGCAGCCTGCCCCAGCGCCTGCGTGCAGCGGCACAAGCGGCACTTGCCAAAGCCAATGCGGCCTGCCGCAAGTTGACTTGACCGACCCCGCAAACGAGAATTTCCTGGCTTATGCACGTCTTGGCAGTGCGGAATGCAGCTATCCGTATTCGTTTGCCAACAAGCCTGCAAAACTGCTTGTGAAAGTGGTGCACGACCGCGCGGGGGCCATGTTGCCCGTTGCCGGAGCGCGTGTCACGTTGCTCAAGCAGGGCCGCGACTGCAACTCCGGCGTGACTGATTCGAACGGGGTGGCGCAGTTCACCTCCTGCATTGCGGATGACGGCACTTTCCTCTACAACCTTCTCGTTGGCGATTCAGTTGCAATCCGCGCAAGCCTTCCTGCCGGCACGGGCTTTGAGATGGACGGCTCGGCAACCGCAACGCTCACCAAGCCCTCGGCCCAGGACGTCAATGCAGTCCAGGTGGCAGTGTCGCTTGCAACCGGCACGCTGCAGCTTAGCGCACTTGACGCAGTGACGCAGTCAGTCACGCCCGGCTTGTCTGCAACGCGTTTTGACGCCTATTGCATGGACGGGCTTGACGTTGCGCAAGGGAGGACTGATGAGATGCAGCAAGTGGGCTCCTGCACTGGCGCCTCCTGCAACTTGGCTGCTCCCGCTTATGTCATGTGCATCGCGTCTGCAAGTGCCGACGCCTACTTGCCTTCAGGCCCAATCCAGGCCGCCCCAATCCAAGGCGCCGGCGCAACTTCGCAACTTAGGATACAGTTGGTGCCAAGGAGTTTCGACGGCAAGTCGGTCCTGGTGCTTGACAACTTGGTTGAGTTGCTTACGTCCCAGCCCGTAACGGCCATAGCGCAGTCATTTGATTACCTAGCGAAAACGAGGCTGCAGGGCCTTGGGGCAACTGGCGCTGGCGACAAGGTCGGGGCTTTCGTGCAGGCGGGTTCGGAAGCGGGCGACTGCACATCAACCGCTGCTTGCGCCTATGCTTATCAAGAATCTCCAGACTATCGCCTGCAGGGCGAAAGCAGGGGTTCAACTGACGCGACGCAGGCCTGCAATTACGTTGATGCCGACCAGCAGCCCAAAGGGACGCTTTACCGCAGGCTTGATTTGCTTTCGTCGAATTCCGTTAACGGCGGACCGTTCTCGGGCGCCATTGACTTCACGCTTCGCGCGTTTGAGCAGTCCTTCACCAACACGTTCAGCCTCAACTACCGAAGCTACGCAATCAACAGCGGCGTGACAACACGCAACCCTTACGATTCCGACTACGTGACTTCCTCAAGCAACCCCGCGCCCTCAAAGCCGGAGTGCCTTGCAAAAACCGTGTCTGCGAGTTTCCCAGTCGTCTCCTCTACCAAGGCCTGCAACGACGACAAGACCATATGCGTCACGCTTCGCTTCTCTCAAGGAAACAACCCCGACAATGGAAAAGGCGACGGCTTCACCGCATTGAGCACGGCCAAGTGCGCCTCGGCCCTTGCCGGCAGCACTTGCACCGAAGCGTGCTCCCCGCTGGTAATTTCCTTCCAAGTGGACGACGCTTCCTTCGCCTCCGTCAACATGCCTTACGTACTGAGGTTTTCAAGCGAAGCGGCGAAAGTCATGCCAAGTTCGCTTTCAATCGACACTCTTTCACCCCAGCCTGCGCTGCAAGTAGCGACCGGCGCGGACGGAAAGGCGACCTTCTCAATTGACATAGGCCAAAACTACTATTCGCGTTCGCTTCCGAGGCGCACCCTCGTCGGTTCCGTTTTGGCAAATGTCCTGACGCCTTCGGATGCACATTCGCTTGTTTCAATCTCTTTCACGGCAGGGCAGCGCGTTGCTTCAAAAACCTCGTGGCTCACCGTGACGGACAACCCCGGCGCGGTGACCGCGTACTCGCGCCTGGCCTTCGACTCCGTTTCGCAAGAAGAGCAGTTCGAGCTTTCAAACGGCCGCGCGGCCTCGCCATTCGTACATACCGGCACTTCCTTCCCCGGCTATGGGCAAGGCGGCACGCCTCTTTACACCGCCTCCCTTGCAGACTGCGCGGCAGCGGTGCCCGGAGGCTGGCCGTGCAAGCCCGTTGAAATCAAGTTCACCGCCGTTGCCTTCCAGCCTGCGCAAAGCGCATCAGTTTCTTTCGACGCAGGCCCGTCAAGCGGCTTGGCGCTCCAATCCCTGTCATACACCGTCTTCTCCGCCAACGGCGCGGCCAAGCAGGTTGGCACGGTTGCCGCAAGCGGCACTTCCATCCCTGCCTCCACAATAGGAACCGTTGCAGCAGGTGACGAGGTGCATGTGACCGTAAAGGCAATGCCTTCGTCCGCAACGCAATACGCGAACTTCAAGGCGTCCTTCACCAACGGCCCGCCTGCGCCAACCGGAACTTCAGTTTCGCAATGCGGCACCAACCCCGCTTCAGGCACGAATGAGGTCTCCTCCTTCATCGGCATTGCCGACAATTACGGAACCGTCAGCTTCGCGGCCCGGGACTTGCTTTCAAATTCCCTAGTTGCAGGCGCGACTTTGGATGCCTCCTACTTCGGCCTGCCTCTTGCCTCCGGCTGCGCCAACGGCCAGTGCGCCTTCAGGGTGCAAAAGACGCAGGACAATTTCGCAAACGCATTTGTCGCAAGCGCGAAGGCAACCGGTTATCTTGACTCGCAGCCGACGAGCTTCCCTTCAGCAGCAATTGATGGCGGCGAGTCGGTAGTGCCGCTCGTTTCCACAAGCGCGCCTGCTGGAATGTCCATCGAAAGCATTGTTGATGCCGACACCGGCGCCCCTGTCTGCCGGTCAGTTATCGAATGTTCCCGCCAGCAGCCGCAGGCGGGTTTTGTTACCGCCGGCCATTACTACAAGGCGCATTTGGCTGGCAGGCTTGACGACGGCGTTTCCGCCGGCGTTGCCTTCGCAGTTGACACTCTCGGAGCGGGTTTTGCCTATTCCTCCTCAAGCGCCTTGGGGG
>CAZPDD010000041.1:0-8981 GCA_964585235.1 Microcaldota archaeon
AGCCTTGTGTCATCGAGGTTAATCGACTTGATGTAGGGATTTTGCAAAACCGGCCTTAGTCCGATGGCGTTTCCTACCCCTATTCCGCCCCGGTTCTCCGCCC
This sequence comes from Microcaldota archaeon, assembly GCA_964585235.1. Lineage (GTDB taxonomy): Archaea > Micrarchaeota > Micrarchaeia > Norongarragalinales > UBA97 > JAGVFW01. Next base: position 104 of record CAZPDD010000041.1, read on the forward strand.
TTATGCCCGACAGGGCTTTTGAAATCAATTCATGGTTTGGAAGGTGGCTGGCAAGGTCGGAAAAAACACTTTCTGAGTTGGTTAGTTTAAAAAACCTGGCGGCAGCTTCCGATTGGTCCGGAGTCAATACCGACAAGTTGTCAACCCTTTTATTTTCGCGAACAATCTTATCAAGGCCTATAAGCTGTGCCCTGCAGTCTCCAACGTGTGCCAAAATAACGTCTTTTAACCCGTCCCCGCCCTTCATCAACACTGCGGCTACAACCGCGACACCCTTCGGGTTTTCCACATCTTTAAGTTCTTCGTGAACATCCGCATTAAATTGGGTAAAGGCGCGCCCAAGTTCAGCCTCAACTTCGCCGGCGTTTCTTTTGCCCAAAATCCTCTCGGCATTTTTTTGCAGATGCTTGACTACAATTCTTGCTGCGACATCGCCCTTCTTGTTTTTGTCGATTCCATCTAATACGGCGACAAGCCAGTTTCCGCTATGTTCAGCGGCAAAATAAGCGTCCTGATTGGGGATAAATGGCAGCCCTGCGGCCCGAGTGTGCATGCCAACTAATTGAGGCACGGATTTTCTCTTCGGAGGATCAAAACTAGAGTAAGTTTGCATTCTATCCCACTAGCTTTTGGAGGATTAGGTGAAAAAGCTTGCGTTTGGGGGGGCGGAAAAAAGTCAAAGCCAGGGAAAGCGACTAAGGCGCACCCCCATTAAGGCGATTATTCTACAAATAATTCCAAGACCGTAACGTTACGGCACTATTTTATTAATTCGCGGGGAACAGAATTTAGTCAGGCTAGTTTCAAGAAGGGTTTTTTCCATGACCGAATGGGAGGAAGTTGCGCGCCGTGGCGAGAACCACAACGTCCTGTTCATGGGCATAGCAATGCGCATGTTTGCCGAAAACAAGGCCGGAGAGACTTTCGGCGCGGGCGTGCAATTCGTCCCCAAGCACTACCGGCAGTTTGGCGGAGCAAGGTGGTTTTCTCGCACTGACGCCAGCCGCTACATTGAACTCTTGCGCAAAGCCGAGGCTAGTGGCAGGCTTTTGGCAATGGGCGAGGATTACGAACGGCGAATCAACAAGACGAGGGCGTATGCGCAAGCAATGCGGGGCAAAGACTTTACCGGCGCCTCAAACGCCGAGCTTGCAAAGGAATTTTCGCGCTTTTTCCGCGTCGGGGTAGAGCACTGGGGCCACGCTTACCACTACATTTTCCTCAACCGCTTCCTGCCTGACGAAGTGACTGCCGAAGTGGCCAAGAAAGTTCCGGGCCTGAAGGAGCAGGCAAGCGTGCTTCTCACGCTTTTCACGCCGGACAAGCCAACCCAGATGCGGGAAGAGAATAAGGACATCATTGCGCTTGCCCAAAAGCTGGCTGCGGAAAAAATCGAGCCTGGTTCCAGCGATGCGCAGGAGCTTGTCTACCGGCATTTGGAGAAATACGCGCATTTGGGAATGTACTACTTCCGCTCGCGGCCTTACACCGCAGGGCAGATTGCCGAAAAACTTTCCCACGTGACGGCCGACGAAATCGAGCGGAAGAAAAAAGAGTTTGCCGAACAGGAGAAAGTGGCAAAGAGGACGAAGGAATTGATAAAGGAACTCGGACTTTCGCCCAAAACCGCGAAAAAAATCTACGCCATCAAGCAATTTGCCTTTGACAGCAACTACGCTGACGAAGTTTTCAACTACCTTGTCTACTGCGCAATGCCCTTGCTGAAGGAAATTTGCAGGCGGCTTGACTGCTCTTGGAACGAGCTTGCCTCGACTCTTGAGAAAGAGATTCTCGACGCGCTTGAAGGCAAGAAACCTTTTACAGACGAATTCAAGTCCGAGCTGCGCTTGCGTCTGGAGGACCACGCGCTGATATTGGATGATGGCAAACTTACTCTTTTGTTTGGACACGCGCTTGAAGAATATGCCGCGAAGGAAAGCAAGGCCGAAGGCCAGTACAAGCATTTGCGCGAGCTCAAGGGCACCGGGGTTTCCCCAGGACTGGGGCGCGGCAAGGTGGCGGTTGTCCTTTCCTCGACTGAAATGGCGAAAGTGCGCAAGGGCGACATCCTGGTCACTGGGATGACGACGCCTGAGTTCGTGCCTGCAATGCAGCGGGCGGCGGCGATTGTCACCGACGACGGGGGGATGCTGTGCCACGCGGCGATTGTAAGCCGCGAGCTGGGCATCCCGTGCGTGGTTGGCACGCGCGTTGCGACAAAGGCGCTTGCCGACGGCGAGGAAGTGGAAGTTGACGCGGTGAAGGGAATTGTGAGAAAAATACGTTAACTGAAATTGCGGTTGGTTTGAATGTGGGTCGCGGAGTTTCGCATTTGGCACAAGTCGCCCTTCTTAGAGGCAACGCGCGGCAGGGACGTGGTGATGCACGGCTATTACTTGAACGCGTTCATCGACAGGCGGGGAAGGCGGTGGATCAGCAAGGTCGCGATAATGGAGGGCCGCGATGCGCAAAAGGCGATTGACGACTGGACGAAGGCAAAGGAATTGCGGCTGCTTGAAGTGCAGGGAAACCAGTTGTTTTACCAAGTGCCGGAGTTGGCGGGCTTTCACGTCAGCGTGCTTGACAAGGGCGTCTTCCTGCTCAAGCCGCAGATTGCGAAGGACGGGTTTGAGTACTGGACAATTGGCAGCACGGACAAGAAGAGCCTCTTGAAGCTTTACGGCCGCGTGCGCAAGCTCGGTCCGAGGAAGGCGACGATAGAAATTTTGGGCATGCGGCAGGAGAAGCTCAACTTCTTCGCCCCCGGCGCGCTAAACGGATTGACGCAATTGCAGCGGCGTGCTGCGGAAATGGCTTTTGCCAACGGTTATTACGAATACCCACGCAAGGCAAATGCCGAGCGGCTTGCCGAGGTTTTGCGCGTGCCGCGAACGACGCTGACGGAGCACTTGCGAAAGGCTGAAGTGAAGATAATGCGCGCTGTGCTAGGCGGGACTGAAGTTAGGTAGCTGTTTGGGAAAGAAAATGAAAAAATAGGAAAAGATAAAATAAGGGGAAAAAAGCGCTTTGCTGCGCTCGTTACTCCATGTCGCCCATGCCGCCGGGGCCGCCTTGCGGCATTGAAGGCGGCTTGCCCCTGCTGGCGATTATGTCGTCGATGCGCAAAATCATTTCCGTCACTTCACTTGCGCTTTGTATCGCCTGCTTCTTTACCTTGAGCGGCTCGATGACGCCGGCTGACTTGAGGTCGGCAACCCTGTTGTTAAGCACATCAACTCCGAAAGTCGAGTTCTTCTTCTCGTGCTTGGTGCGCAGGTCAACGAGGGCATCAATGGGGTCAAGGCCGCAGCTTTCCGAGAGGGTGCGCGGAATTACTTCCAAAGCCTCGGCGAATGCGGTGATGGCGAGCTGCTCGCGGCCGCCCACCTCGACTGCGTGCTTGCGCAGCTGCATGGCAATTGCCATTTCAGTGCTGCCCCCGCCGGTGACGTACTTGCCTTCCTCGATTGCGCTCGTTACGGCTCCGATGGCGTCAACGAGGGCGCGCTCGGCCTCGTCGACAACATGCTGCGTGCCGCCGCGGACGAGTATGGTGACGCTCTTGGGGTCCTTGCATTTTTCGACGAACACCATGTGCTCGCCTGCGACTTTGCGCTCCTCGACAACCCCGGCGAAGCCTAGGTCGGCCGCGTTCAAGTCCTCAAGTGTAGTGACTATCTTGGCGCCGGTTGCGCGGACGAGCTTCTCCATGTCGCTCTTCTTCACGCGCCTGGCGGCTAGAATGCCTCTCTTCGCCAGGTAGTGCTGCGCAACGTCGTCAATCCCTTTTTGGCAGAAAAGCACTTTCGCTCCGGTTGCGGCAACCTTGTCGCCCATTTCCTTGAGAATCTTGTCCTCCTGCTCCATGAAGGAAGTCAATTGGTCGGGGGAAGTGATGTTGATGCGCGCATCGGTCTCGGGCTTCTCGATTTCAAGCGCAGCGTCAAGCAACGCAATTTTCGCGTTTTCAAGCCGCTTTGGCATCCCCGGGTGGACGACCTCCTTGTCGATGAGAACACCGTTGATTACCTGCGTCTGCGTCACGTCGCCGCCCTGCTTTTTCTCAAGCTTGACGTAATCCTTGTCAATGATGCTCTTGCCGTCGCGCTTTTCAGCCACTTGCGTGACTGCGTTGACGACCATCTCGGCAAGCAAATCCTTCGTGTTGCCCTGGCCTACGGTCTTTGACCCCATGCTGATGGAAGCAATGCGCATGAGCATCTTCTTGTCCTCAACGCCAATGGGCGTGCCGAGGGAATAGAGGTACTCAATGGACTTTGCTGAAGCGTTCTTGTAGCCGTTGATTATGGTAGAGGCGTGGATGTCCTGGTCAAGCAAGTCTACGCTTTTCTTGAGCAGCTCGCCTGCGAGGACAACTGCGGTGGTGGTGCCGTCGCCGACTTCCTCGTCCTGCGTCTTGGCGATTTCAACCATCATCTTGCCGGCGGGGTGCTCTATGTTCATCTCCTCGAGGATGGTGGCGCCGTCGTTCGTGATGACGATGTCTCCCATCTCGTCAACAAGCATCTTGTCCATGCCCTTGGGGCCGAGCGTGCTTTTGACCGCATTTGCAACTGCAACTCCAACAGCGATGTTGGTGCGCTGCGCGTCACGGCCAAGAATGCGGTTAGAACCTTCCGGCAAAATGAGCACTTGTTGCCCGCCAATCTGTCCTTGCTGTCCCACCATGTAAACCACCCCTAAGTAGACTTGTGCTTGAGAAACTGAAAACTCGCTATAAGCAGTAAGTATAGTTGTAGAAACGCCTTAAAAACCCTTACGCCGCCTTTGGAAAAGACGCTTCAGACCCACTAATGGGCCGAAACGTTGCCTCCCCTCAGGCTGCCTGGCCGGCAGAGTATCGCGCGCCCGTATTGCCGCAATTGCTCGCTTTGCGCAAGTAGTTATCAGCCGGGGTTTATCTCCTGCAAATTTTTCGATTGTGGGCAGATGCTCGTTTTTCCCATGAGACTCGAATATGCTAAGAAGCTGGGCCACTACCACGTGATGCTCACTTGGATGTTCGGATTCTGCCTTCAGTATCCCCTCGAACAAATCCAAATTGCCCTTAGCCCACCCGAATTCATCCAGAATTTGCACCGCACTGCGGCGAATTTCATGCCGTGCATCGGCCATTCGCATAATAACCAGCGGGGTCAAGGCCGTTGCTTTCGTCTCGCGCGTAAGAGTCAGGATATGCTGCCGGTCCGTAAACTTTTCCGCCTCGAACCAGGGCTTGAGAACAGCGAACAAATCTGATGGCGGGGTGGAAGAAACAAATTCGCCAAACTCCGCTTTTATTTGCGAATATGGCATAGAATGCTTCCGCCTGGCTTCCATGAGTTTGTTAATACTACTGCGAATTCCGCCCAAACCATTTTCTGCCTTCAAGTCAAACCCGCCCCTTTGACCTTTCCTCAAGCAACTGCTTTACTTTCGTTATTTGCGCGGGGTCGATTTTCACGAACAACGGCGTTATTTCCTCGGCGGGAGCGATTTTCCGGCCCGCCTCGACTTTCTGCTCCTTCGAGGACGCCCATTCCTTACCGGCTTCACCGACTTTCCCTTCGCGCAAGTAGTCAAAGACTTTCTGGCAGCTTCCGGGGATGAACGGCGAGAGGATGATGGAAAGCGAACGCAGGCAGTTTATGGTAAGAAATACGGTGGTGGCAGCCTGTTTCCTCTCTGCTTCGGTGCCTTTGGCTTTCTTCCACGGCTCGCCGTCGTTGAAGAACTTGTTCGCATCGTGCGCCAGGGCAATTGTCTCGCGCAAGGCCTCCTGCCACTTGTACTCGTAAAACAAGTCCTCAACCGACTGCACGCGGTTTTTGATCGAACGAACGAACTCTGCATCAGACGGGCCAAGCTCGCCCGGCGCCGGCACGACGCCGCCGTAGTGCATGTGCGTGAAGGTCAGGCAGCGGTGCACAAGGTTGCCGAATACGTTTGCGAGGTCGTTGTTGCTTTTTTGCATAAACTCGGTAAAATTGAAGTCCGCGTCGCTCGTTTCCGGCAGGATGCTCATCAGGTAATAGCGCCAGTAGTCCGCCGCAAACCAGTCAAGCGCCTCGTCGGTGAAAATGCCCCAATTGCGCGAGGTCGAGAATTTCTTGCCCTCGAGGTTGAGAAACTCGAATGACTTTATCTGGCTTGGCAGGTCGGCGTACTCGCTTGCCATCAGCATGGCGGGCCAGATGATGGTGTGGAACGCGAGGTTGTCTTTCCCGATGCAGTTGATTATCCTGCAGTTCTTGTTGCGCCAGTAATGCTCCCAGAGCTTTTCATCCCCCTTCCCTTTCGCCCACTCCTTGGTGAAGGAAACGTAGCCAATGGGCGCGTCGAACCACACGTAAAAAACCTTGTCCTCGAAGCCCTTGACGGGCACGCGAACTCCCCATTCGAGGTCGCGCGTGATGCACCGTTCCTTCAGGCCTTGGACAATCCACTGCAGCGCGAAGTGGCGCGCGTTCACCGGCCAGTGCTTTTGTTCACGCACCCAAGCTTCGAGCTTTTCTGAAAGCTTCTGCAGCTCGAAGAACAAGTGCTTTGTGTCGCGGAATTCGATGTCCTTCTTGTTGCAAATGGTGCAGTGCGGCGCTTTAAGCTCGTGCGCATCAAGCACTTTGCCGCACTTTTCGCACTGGTCGCCGCGCGCGCCGTCAAAACCGCAGTGGGGGCACGTGCCTTCGATGAAGCGGTCAGGCAAGTAGCGCTTGTCGTTGAGGCAGAAGGGCATCTTCATCATGCGCTCGGAGACAAACCCCGCATCGTAAACGCGCTTGAAAAGCTCCTGCGTGCTCGCGTGGTTCTCGGCGTCGCTCGTGCGGCCGAAGTAGTCGAAGCTAAGGTCCCACTTTTCGTAAATGCCTTTTTGCGCCGCGTGGTACTTGTCGACGTACTCTCGCACGGGAATGCCTTCCTTGAGGGCGGCGACTTCGATTGGCGCGCCGTGCTCGTCAGTGCCGCAAATAAATATGACGTCGGCGCCTTGCAGGCGCAAAAAGCGGGTAAAGACGTCGGCCGGCAACAGGCTGCCGAGCAGGTTTCCTATGTGCTTTACGCCGTTGACATAAGGCAGGGCGCTTAGCACGAGGTAAACGGGCTTTTCTTCCTTCTCCAAATCCAACCAACTCCAAAGCAAGGGGCAACAATCGTTTAGCCAACCACTATTATTTATATCACTGGAAGGCAGAAAATAATAAGCAGGCGAATTCTGGGATTGCTTCGATCGTCTAGTCCGGCCAAGGACAGCGGGCTTTCAACCCGCCAACCCGGGTTCAAATCCCGGTCGGAGCACTAAGGTACGATATCCTTAAATGCCGGCTTGGCTACTATCTACTTATGGAATTCACCGCCGTCATAAAGAAGGGAGAAAAGCAATTCGTTGCCTTGTGCCCGGAGCTGGATGTCGTCAGCCAGGGCTATTCAATTGAAGAGGCAATTGACAACTTGAGGGAAGCTGTTGAGCTTTACATAGAAGAGATGGGCGTTCCTGAAGGGACGGGCAGCAACAAGACAATAATCGCTAGTTTTGAGGTAGAGCAACATGCCGAAGCTTCCCCGGCTATCGGGTAAGGAAGTCATCAAGGCGCTTTCAAAAATCGGCTTCAGCCCTGCTCGCCAGAAAGGCAGCCACGTTATAATGGTTAAAACAACTCCTGAAGGAAAAAGGCGCTTGTTGTTCCGATGCACCGGGAAGTCGACACCGGAACGCTTCTTGAAATCATCCGCCAAGCATGCTTGAAGCGCGACGAGTTTATCGGCCTGCTCTAGAAAAGCTCCAAACCCGGTCGGAACACTTTTTGACGAATTTCTGCGCGCTATAAATATTTGGCGGCACTAATTATTGTTGGTGAGCTGATTGTCGAAATGGGTGGAAGTTGCAAGGCGCGGGGAGAACCATCACGTCCTTTACTTGGATTTGATGATTCAAACGATGACCGGCAACAAGGTTGGCGAGACGTTCACCAGCGGCTTTGCCTACGTCCCTTCACGCTTCAGGCAGTTTGCGGGCGCGCGCTGGTTTTCACAGGATGAAATCGAAAACTACACCAAGCTGATGAAAAAAGCCTCCGCCGAAAAGAAAGTCCTCGGCATGGGAATTGCCTGGGAAATGCAGTCAAATCAAACGCGCAAATTTGCATCGGGAATTCGAGGCAAAGATTTCTCAAACGCCTCGACCAAGGAGCTTTTGGACGCCTTCGGCGGATTCTGCACCGCGGCCATAAACCACTGGGGCCACGCCTACCATTACATGATGCTCAACCGCTTCCTGCCGGACGAGGTCGCACTGGAGATAACTGAACTTATCCCGGACGCCGTAAAGCGCAACGAATGCCTCAATGTTCTTTTTGCAACGGAAAAGCCTACTGAAATAAAGCAGGAAAACGCGGCTTTTCTGGAGATTGCATTGAAACTGTTTCGCGAAGGCAAAAGCCCCGACGGCAAGGAAGCAGCGGCACTTGTTGAAGAGCACTTGCGGAAATACGCACACCTCGGCAGGTACTACCTGCGCTCAAGGCCCTACTCGCACGAAGACATCTTCAACCGCATGAGGCAGCTTTCTCCCTCAGAGGCGGAACGAAAACACGCCGAACTCGGAGAACACGGCAAGGCGCCGGAAAGAACAAGGCAGATAGTGAAGGAGCTGGATTTGCAGTCCGAAATCGTCGAGAAAATCTATGCGATAAAGCAGTTTGCTTTTGCCGCAAACTATGCAGATGAATCCTACGGCTACCTCGTGGAGTGCGCCGCTCCCCTCCTCCTTGAAATAGGCAACAGGCTCGGCCTGGCTTGGGACGAACTGTGTTCAATGCGCCGGGTTGAAATAATTTCAATGCTCGAAGAAAATTCACCAGAGATCATCCAAATCTTAAAA
>CAZPDD010000042.1:0-8975 GCA_964585235.1 Microcaldota archaeon
GACGAGGAAAAGCAATAACTGCATGACGGAAGTGGGAAAAGGCTTTGAAGGAAGGTGACGAAATCGCATTGGAACGCTGCGAGAAGCTCCTCAAGCTCTCGGCAGCAGCGTGGCGCAAGGGGGAGAAAAAGTTCGCCCTGCGTTACGTGCAGCTCGCGCGCCGAATCGCAATGCGCCACCGCTTCCCCCTCGGCACCGGCCGCTTTTGCAAAAAATGCGGCACTCCCTTCATCCAAGGCCTCACGCTCAAGACGCGCCTGAGCGCGAAAGACAAGATGATGCTCCTCGTCTGCCTCGAGTGCGGCGCGGTAAGGAAGAAGGGCTATTCCAAGCGGCGTTGATTAGATTTCAATCGCGCTTTTAAGCCTTGCAATGCTTTTTTCCCATACGGGACAAGGGGAGTTTGCGTGACTTGCGTAGTTGTTGACGTGGAGACAACCGGACTCGGCCACGCAGGTTTTCCACCCCGGGCTGACGGTGTCGTGCAGGTTGGCATCGCATGGCGGCAGGATGGGGACGTGAGCACGTGGTCAGCTTACTGCAATCCCGGCGACGGGTTATTGGCGGGGGACAGGGCGTTTGAGGCGCTTAGGATAAACCGTATTCCGATTGAATCCATCCGCAAGTCGCTTCCGGTTCAGGCGGTTGCGAAAGACTTTTGGAAGCAGGTTGACGCAGTTGAGGCGGAGTCCGGCGAGGCAGCCGAGTTCCTGGCATACAACCGTTCCTTCGACGAAGGGTTCCTGAAAAAAGAGCCCTGGTCGGTTCCGAGCCACAAGTGGGGGGCTTGCGTGATGAAGCGCGCAGCGGCACACCTGACTGGCGGAAGCAGGCTCAAGCTCGCGCGCGCCATGCAGCTCTTGGCAATACCGTGGCCGGGAGGGCATTCGCACGACGCGGCGATCGATGCCCACGCCGCGTTGCTTGTTAACGAGAAAATAATCGGCCGGGAATAGACGGGGTCTTCCCAGCTGGTTCGCCCGCCTATCCTCTCTTCTCGTTAGCGTGGGTCTGAAAAACAACGTATTTAAAGCAATTGGGGGCTCAATTAGTCTGCAGTCGGGTTCTCGTTATACTGAAATCCGCTAGTAAGTGGCTCATCTTTCAAGCAAGTGATTGGAATTGGCTTCAGTTATTGACTCCTTGGCGCAAAAGCTGGGTAGTTTAGAGTCCATCAAGGCGCCGGAATGGCTTTTCTTCGTCAAAAGCGGCAGCCACGCGCAGCGGCCGCCGCAAGACCCTGCATTCTGGTCCAAGCGCTGCGCTTCAGTGCTGATGGAGCTTTACTCCGGGGTTGTCGGCGTGCGCCGCCTGCGCCACAAGTACGGCGGATTGCGTTCCCACGTCGTGCACCGCGGCCACCACAAGCCCGCCGGGGGCAAGATAATCCGTTTGGCAATGCAGCAGCTTGAAAAAGCGGGCCTTGCGAAGAAGGAGAAAATAGGCCGTAGCATTTCGCCCAGCGGAAAGTCGCTTGTGGAAAAGTCAATCGCGGAATTCGCGGGTTGAGCAGGCAAAGGGGCCTTAGCCAAGATGCAGTCGCAGCAAGACGATTCGGCGTTGGAGCGGAAAAAAGAGCAGGAGCAACGCGTCCATGCGCTGCTCGCGAAGCTTTTGACGCCCGAAGCCGCCGGCCGCCTGTCGAACATCCGAATGTCCAACGAAGATCTTTACACTCAAGTCATCCAGTTCGTGGTGACGCTTTACACCCAGGGCAGGCTGAAGGGAAAGCTTTCGGAACCTGAGCTAAAGTCGGTTGTCACCCGCCTGTTGTCGGAAAAGAAGGAAAGCAAGATAACGTTTCTGAGGAAGTGAAAAAAATGGGGTCCCGCAAGTCCTTCAAGAAAAAGCTCGCGCTTGCAAAGGCAATCCGCCAGAACAGGCGCATTCCGGTATTCGTCATCGCGCGCACCAAGCGCAAGGTAACCCGCAACACCAAGTCGCGCAACTGGCGTTCAAAGAAGCTAAAGCTCGATAGATACCTGTGATGTTAAAATGGCCGATAAAACAAGCGAAGCAATTCAGGAGCTCAAGAAAATCGAGGTCGAGCACAAGCAGGACGAGAAGCGCGAGGCCGCTGCAGTCTCAGCCCCTGCTTCCTCAGCGCCGGGATTGGCCGGCGGCAAGGTAGAGGAAAAGCCCGCCGCAAAAGCCGCCGAGAAACCGGCGGAAAAGCGCGAGGAAAAGAAGGAGAAGAAAGTAATCCTCGAGCGCATCCTGACCGCGCCCTTATTGAAGGCTTTCCGCAAGCCGCGTTCGCACCGCGCCCGGGTCGCGGCATCGCTTTTAAGGCAGTTCGTGGCGCGCCACGCCAAAACCTCGCTCGAGAACGTCAGGCTGGCCGGCGAAGTCAACGACTCCATCCAGTCGAGGGGGGCACGCAACCCGCCCAAGCACGTGAAAGTGCGCATTTCCAAGACCGAGGACGGCATTGCCTCCGTTGTCCTGGCAAAGTAAGTCAATTCCAGAAGTGATGTGAGTTACAGTGAAGTTGGTCAAGGCCTCTTTTTACAACAATCCCTTCATTGGTTTGTACCTGCGCGCGAGCGACAAGCTGTTCCTCTGCCCGCCGATTTCAAGCGAAAAGCTGAAAGCCTCTGCGAGGGAGGCGCTCGGCGTCGAGCCCGTAGAGCTCTTTATCGACAACTCCCCCTTGCTCGGCATTTTCACGGCAATGAATTCAAACGGCATCGTGCTTCCTTCCCTTGCGCGCGACGAAAGCACGGGCGTACTCAGGAAAGCAGGCCTTAACGTGTGCTTCATCGACCGGCTCTCTCCCGGCAACAACATCGCCGCAAACGACAAGGGCGCGGTTGTAAGCTCTTACGTCCCCCGCGACGACCTCGCAAAAATCCGCGACTGCCTGGGGGTGGAAGTGCACCAGATGCGGACGAGCTTCAACCCCGCGACAACAACCGTCGCCACCAACCGCGGCCTTCTTGCATACAACGAATTGACCGCAACCGAACTCAAGCGCCTCGAGGCGATTTTCAAAGTCAGGGGAGTGAACGGGACAAGCAACATGGGTGTGCAATTCAATTCCCTCGGCGTTGTCGCCAACTCTCACGGGGCCCTCATAGGACAGCTGACGAGCGGTTTCGAGTCGCAAAAAATTTATGAAGCCCTAACGGGGTAAAAACTAAGGTGGCTGGTGGGAAAGATGGAAGAGGATTCAGGCAGGATGATGGCAGAACTGCGTGCCCTTCAGGAGCGTGCCCAGCAGGCTTCCGACCAGCTTTCCGCACTCCAAGCATTTGCAACTGAATCAACCCTCGCAGCAGCGACTCTCGAAGGCTTGTCCAAGCAAGGCGGCGGCGAGGCGATGTTCCCGCTTGGTTCCGGCGCCTTCGTCAAGGCAGTGCTCGCCAAGGAAAACAAGGTCCTGCTTGACATTGGCGCGGGCGTAGTTGCCGAGAAAAGCTTTGAGGAAGCTTCGCAATTGCTGCGTTCGCGAGTCGAGGACGCCGGCAAGGCGGCTTCCCGCATCCAATCGCAGCTTCAGGCCATGCTTTCGCGCAGCGACGAGCTGGCGGCCAAGCTCGAGCGCATGCAGGGCAAATAACCCCGAGCCGGACAGAATGTAAGTGTGTCGTGAAAATGAATGTTTGATTTGCTGAAGAAGAAAATCTCTTCCTTCGTGAATTCGCTGGCCGGCAAGGTGGAGGAAAAACCCCTCGAACCGCCGTCCGTACTACCTTCCCCGCAGCAGGCGGAGGCGGCGAAGCCCCTTGAACTCCCGCAGGAGAAAGCCTCCGCGGTTGAGGAAAAGCCCGAAGCCTTGCCGGAAGAAAAAACACTTGCCGCAGAGCAAACGCTTCAAGAGCCAGAGCTGATCCAGGCACCTTCAAAGCAAGTTCCAGTTGTAGAGTCAGCCCAAAAATTACGCTTGCCAGAGCCCGCGCAAAAAGCGCGTCTGCCGGAACCTGTGGAAAAGCCAGTTGAAAAAGCCAGTTCTCCAGAGGCCCAAATTACTGGTGCTCCGGCGGCAGTTTTGCAGCAAATTCCAACTCCTCCAGTTAAGGAAAGGAAGGAAATCGAGCTTGCGCCCCGCGTTGGCCTGTTGAAGAAAGTCACGTCGTTTTTCTCTCCCGAGGTGGAGATTCGCGAGCAGGAAATCGGGCCGGTCATGGCAGACCTTGAAGTTGCGTTGCTCGAGTCCGACGTCTCGCCCGTCACCGCAGACTTCCTACTCGCCGACTTGCGCTCAAGCCTTGTTGGAAAGCGAGTGAAAAAAGGAAGCGCCGGCGAGGAAATAAAGCAGGTGGTGCGCGCCTCGCTCCTGAAGGCCTTTGAGGCGCAGTACTTTGACTTTGTCAACTACGTCTCTGCCGTCAAGGCAAAGGGCGAGGTTGCGATAATCCTTTTCGTCGGGCCCAACGGCAGCGGCAAGACAACTACCGTCGCAAAGCTCGCCAAGCTCTTGCAGGACAACCGCATTTCAACCGTGATTTCAGCGAGCGACACTTTCCGCAAAGCCGCCATAGAGCAGGCGGTGATGCACGGCGAGCGCCTTGGCGTCCGCGTCGTCAAGCAAGGCTATGGTTCGGACCCGGCGGCAGTTGCCTTCGACGCCGTTGCCCACGCGCGTGCCGAAAAGATCGACTGCGTGCTTGTCGACACTGCCGGCAGGCAGGAGACCAACTACAACCTGGTGCGGGAAATGGAGAAGATGAACCGCGTGCTCAAGCCCTCCCTCAAGCTCTTCGTGGGCGAGGCGCTTGCGGGCAATGCACTGCTTGAGCAGGTGCGCAAGTTCGACGCGGCAATCAAGCTCGACGGCCTCGTGCTCACCAAGCTCGATTGCGACGCGAAGGGCGGCAGTTCGCTCAACGTTGTTTTCGAGACGAAGCTGCCCATCCTCTTCGTCGGCGTAGGGCAAGAGTACGGCGACTTGCGCAAGTTCGAGCCCGAGTGGATAGTCGACAACATCTTCATCGCGGGTTGATTTGAAAAAAAGCGTTTGTTCCCGGTTTTGCGGGAGAAAGAAAGTAAACAGGAGTGTGAAGGAACATGAGATATGGAAGAGACGGCGGAGGTCGCGGCGGCGGAGGTTTCCGCGGCGGCAGGGACAGCAGGGATGACGACTACGGCGGAGGCGGACGTGGTTACGGCAGCTTCGGCGGCGGTGGCCGCGGGGGCGGCGGTGACCGTGGTGGCGGCGGTAGCGCAGGCTTTGAAAAACCCGTCAAGGAAGGCCAGGAGTACGACATCACCATCGAGGCAGTCGGCGCCAAGGGCGACGGCATCGGCAAGGTGAACAACTTCGTCGTGTTCGTTTCCGGCGGGGCGCAGGGCGAACGCATGAAGGTCCGCATCACGCGCGTCTTCAACCGCTTTGCAGTTGGCGAACGCGCAGGAGCGGCTTCAACCGCAGCAGAGTCGGCACCAGCAGCTGACGAAACCGCGGGCGAAGAGCCGGCTGAAGAAGCAGGCGAAGAAACAACCGAAGGCGGCGAAGAGAACTAAAGTTCTCCCCTCCCTCTTTTTTCTTCTTTTATTTTTTTCTTTTTTTATTTTCTCGTTGTCAAATAGATTCCGGCCAGTATCGCAGCCCCGCCGATGACTGTGAGTATCGGGGGGTATTCTGCTAGAACGAGCATGGCCAGCAGTATGGCAATCAGCACTTCAAAACTTGTGATTACCAGTACTTGTTGGGTCTTTACTTTTTTCACCCCTTCAAAAAAGAGCAGGTACATCCCTATGCTGGCGAGTAGCCCGAGTGCGATCAACTGCCACCAGTTCTGGAATAGCACGGCTGGCGAGCCAATTTTCGCGAAGAAAACAAGCATTGCCGCCGTTATCGCATACTGCCAGAATACGAGGTAAAAGCTCGCAGTCTTCTTAAGGAGGGGTTTTGCAGTGACGGTCGTTGCCGCAGTTAGGGCGGCTGATGCCAGTGCAGCCAGGTTCCCGAGCGTCTGGCTTGATTGGAGCGATATTGTACTTGGGTCCAAAACCAGCGTGATTCCAGTTAATATCACCAAGGCGCCCGCAAGCGTTTTCCGTTCTATTTTTTCTTTCAGGAAAACCTTGGCAAACGAGATTTAGAACAACGGGGCGGTGTAAAGAAGCAAGTATGCGTTTGAAATGCTCGTGTGCAGAATCGCTTCAAATGAGAGCAAAGTGCTCGTGCCATAGAAAATTCCCAGCTTTAAAGTATTGGCCGGTTCGATAACTTTCAGGTTCTTGATGCGCCCGCAAACGAATACGGCTGCAAGCAGGAAAGTTGACGCAATAGCTGCCCTGGCGAATAGGATTGAAGGAGCGTCCAACCCGGCTATTGACCTGACGATTATCCCGATGCTTCCGGCAATCAAACTGGCTGCAAGCAGGTAGGCGTATCCCTTGTTTTGATCGTCCATTCCAAGCGAGCTCCGGAGTCAGTTTCTTTCATTTTTTCGTGCAAGTTTGCGTTCTCTTTACTGCGGATTCTTGCCAAAATGACCTGTGAACAAAGCGCCGAATTTCGAGAAATTCGTTCCCTCAATATTACCCGACACCGTTTTCTCCCCTCGGGGCACTTGAAGCTAAAAGCCCAGTTTTTTAACCGTGTTTGTCTCTTATTCACTTGATTCACATGTCTTCCATTAAAATAACTCTCCCCGACAACTCGCACAAGGAGATTCCAAAGGGCAGCACGTGCCTAGCGGCAGCTGAGGCAATCGGCCCGCGCCTCGCAAGGGATGCGTTGGCTGCGAAGGTTGACGGCAAGCTCGTTGACTTGTCGCACAAGCTTGAGGCGGACTGCAAGATAGAGTTGCTTACTTTTGATTCCCATGACGGCAAGCACGTTTTTTGGCACAGCGCCAACCACATTCTCGCCAATGCAGTCAGCGAGCTTTACCCCGGCATTGCGCTTGGCATCGGCCCCGCCATTGAAGAAGGCTTTTACTACGATTTTTTCAAGCAAACTCCCTTTACCCCCGACGACTTGGCCGCGATTGAGAAGAAGATGCATGAAATCGTGAAGGCAGACTTGCGCATCGACAGGCTCGAAATGACTAAGAAAAAGGCCGTAGAGTTCCTATCCAAAAACAAGGAGCTCAACCGCTTCCGCCTTGAGATAGTGCAAGGAATTCCCTCAGACACCGTCTCCTTCTACCAGCAAGGCAGTTTCATCGACTTGTGCGAAGGGCCGCACGTCCCCTCGACCGGCCGCGTCAAGGCCTTCAAGCTGCTTAAGGTGGCGGCTGCATTCTGGAAGGGGGATGCGAAGAACCCGCAGCTCCAGCGCGTTTACGGCATCGCCTTCCCTGCGCAAAAGCAGCTTGACGAGCACAACCATCTTCTTGAGGAGGCGGCAAAGCGCGACCACCGGAAAATCGCGAGCGAGCTTGACTTGTTCAGCGTAAGCGACCTTGCCGGCGCCGGGCTGCTCATGTTCCATCCCAACGGCGGGCTCATACGCATGTCGCTTGAGGACTTCGTAAGGCAGGAGCACCTAAAGCGCGGCTACGTGCCAGTCTATACTCCCCATCTCATCAAGTCCGACGTGTGGAAGACCAGCGGGCATTACGACAACTACAAGGAAAACATGTACTTTACTGAAATTGAGGGCGCGGAGT
Organism: Microcaldota archaeon; assembly: GCA_964585235.1. Classification (GTDB taxonomy): domain Archaea; phylum Micrarchaeota; class Micrarchaeia; order Norongarragalinales; family UBA97; genus JAGVFW01. The sequence goes on from CAZPDD010000042.1 coordinate 7,566, forward strand.
ACGGGGTCAAGCCAATGAACTGCCCCGGGCACATCCTCATCTACAAGGCGCGCTCGCACTCGTACAAGGAACTTCCCCTGCGTTTCTTCGAGCTTGGCACGGTATACCGAAACGAGCTTTCGGGAGTGCTTTCCGGCCTCTTCCGCGTCCGCGGCTTCACGCAGGATGACTCGCACATTTTCCTCGCCCCCCACATGGTGAAGGACGAGGTCAAGCGAGTGATGGAATTCGCCCTCTTCGTCCTGCGCACCTTCGGCTTCCAGGAATTCGTCATAAACGTCTCGACAAAGCCGCAAAAGGCGATTGGCAGCGACGAGCAGTGGCAGCACGCGACCCTTGCCCTCAAGCAGTCGCTTGACGACATGGGGCTGAAGTACGAGATTGACGAGGGCGGCGGCGCGTTCTACGGCCCGAAAATCGACGTGAAGATAAAGGACGCCCTCGGTCGGCTGTGGCAGTGCACGACAGTGCAGATTGACTTCAACCAGCCCGAGCGGTTTGACGTGACTTTCGTCGGCGCCGACGGGAAGAAACAGCGCGCCGTCATCATCCACCGCGCCCTGCTTGGCAGCATCGAGCGCTTCCTCGGCGTCCTGCTCGAGCACTACTCCGGCGCCCTTCCCCTGTGGCTTTCACCCGTGCAGGTAATCCTCCTGCCAGTCAGCGAGACGCACAACGGCTTCGCGCAATCACTCGCAACGCGAATGGCCGGCGCTGGCATACGCGTGGAAGTGGACGACTCGTCGGAAAAGACGGGCTCAAAAATCCGAGGGGCGCAGATGCGCAAAATCCCCCTAATGCTCGTGGTTGGCGAGAAGGAAAAGGCAACGAACACTCTTGCGGTGCGCACGCGCAATGGCGACATTGAAGAAGGAGTCGGCGTTGATGCGTTTGTTGAAAGGACGAAAAAGCAGATTGAGGAAAGAACATAGTATAGGGCACACGTTGACTACAGTATTATCTTGCGTATTCCATCTATCCTCTCAAAATCACTGTCCGAGGACAGCAGTATTGCGTTGTTCGTGAACGCGGTTGCCGCTATCAGTGCATCCATGCTCCGGATGGTTTTTCCGCTTTTTCTGCATGCGTATTGGAAGTCCCGCGCGATTTCCCCCTCGCCCCGCGCAGCCCCAAAAATCATGAGCTGCGAAAGGAAGGATTCCGCCTTGGCTATTTTGACTTCGTTTGACTTGTTCAGCACTTCGCAGTAGCATATCACGCTTGTGACGGATTCGCTGTTTCCCACAATTTCCCGGACCCTCCGGCCTTGAGCATTTCCCTCGAGGACGTCAAGGATGGCGCTTGTATCAAGCAGGTAGCGTTCCATCAGCGCTCACGCTCCTTCTTTATTTGCGCGTAGACTTTTTTCGCATCCATCCCCTTGCAGCTGCCCAAAAACTCGTCCCAATC
>CAZPDD010000043.1:0-8857 GCA_964585235.1 Microcaldota archaeon
AAAGCCAGGGGTGCTTAAAGCCCCGCGGCCTGTTGACGTCTCACTAGACACGGCCAAGCTTGCCAAAAAGCTTGGCGAGCAAATGCCTTCAGTGCAAGGGGCGCTGGGGCGCTTCCGCAAGCTGCGCGAAAGCGGGTACCTAAAGGCATTCAAGATTTTGAAAGGATAAATTAAGTGCAGAAAACGGTGAAAACATTCCGATGACAATGCGCGTGCTGATGACTTCCTCCGTCAAGCCCTCTTTGCACAGCGGGGTCGGCAGCGTGGAGCATAACTTGATTGAAGGCCTGCGGGCAAAGGGAGTTGAAGTGCGCGAGTACTTCCCCCAGATGCGCTCCATAGTTGCGACCGATTTTCTAAAAGGAATCGCGAGCGTGAGGATGCACGGCCGCGGGTGCGACCTCATCCACAGCCACACTGACATCAGCTGGAACACTGGCAGGGCTATGCGCACTTTCCACGGGGTGGCGGCGCTTGGCGAAAAGTTCTACCGCGAGGAAAAGCCTTACGCGCTGATGCCAGAGGCCAAGCAGGCGGCTTACTTTGTTGCCCACAAGGCGCTCGAGCGCATTTGCACGCGGCGCAACAAGTGCATTTCAGTGAGCAATTACGTCAAGCACGCGCTTGTGAAGCTTTACGGCGCGAAAGAGGAGAACGTCACAACCATCTACAACGGCATTGACGCCCGCACTTTTTCACCCGATGCAAAGGCCTGCGGCGATTTCCGGAGTGAACACAAAGTGCCTGAAGGGGCGGTCCTGCTCACTTGGGTAGGCCACGCGGAGTTCAACAAGGGACTGCACTACCTCATTGAAACAATGAACCTCCTAGCCAATGACAGAAAGGCGAGGGACGTTTTCTTGGCAATACGCTCGCCACTTTCCAAGCCCGAGCTTGCGGCAAGGGGGATGGGCGACGCGGCCATTGAAAAAACTATTTGCGTGCCAGTTCAGTCATCGCTTGCGGGCTTTTACAACGCCTCCGACGTGCACCTGCTCTCAAGCGTCTACGAGCCCTTCTGCCTAACCCTTTTGGAGGCAATGGCCTGTGGCAAGCCCGTAATCGCAAGCGATAGCGGCGGGCATACGGAAGTCATTCCAGAAACAGCCGGAATCATCACGCCACTGCGCAACGCCGGAGCGATGAAGGACGCGGTAATCGAGCTTGCCGCAAGTGACTCCCTGCGCAGGAAAATGGGCGGGGAAGCGCGCAAGGTCATCGAATCGGGCTTCACGAAAGAGCACATGGTGCAAAACACGATGAACTACTACCTGAGGCACTTGCAACGGTGAACGTAAAAGAATGAAAACGAACACCAAGGGAAAGCAACTGCTTGTCAGCGTCATCACGCCCGCGCACAACGAGGAGGCAGACATCGCAGACGCGATTGAGTCAATCCTAAGGCAGACTTACCAGAACTTTGAAATAATAGTCATCAACGACGGAAGCACCGACCGCACGCGGGAAATTGCGGAAAAGTTCGCCAAGCGCGACAAGCGCATCCGCGTGCTGAATTATGAAAAAGGCCACAGCGCTGCCTTTGCGCGCAACCGCGGGATTGAGAAGGCCCGGGGGGAGATAATCACCTTCCACGATGCCGACGAAGTTGCCGACGACCGGTATCTCGAGATGCTCGTAAAGCATTTCGTCGACGATGCCAGCGTTGACGCGGTTGCAAACAAGGTTCTTGCCTACCCGCCCAAGACTTTCATCGCCAAGTGCATTGCCGCCCAGCGCAGCGTCACTTGGGACACTAACCAGGCGGAACCGACTATCATTTACCGCGGCACTCCAATCGGCATCGGCACTTACAGGACCAGCGTTTTCCGCAAGCTTGGCGCCTTCCGCGAAGGAATTTTCTACTTCGAGGACACCGACTTGGTGGAGCGGTTCCACCGCGGCGGGCACAAGGGAGTTTACGAACCGGCGGCAATAGAATTCCACAAGGACCCGTCGACGCTTGGGGAAACCCTGCGCCAGTCAAGGTGGTTCGGCAAGGGAATCGGCTTGCAATTGCGCGCTACGCTTGACCCCCGGCCGCTGCTAATACCGCATTACTGCCTCTTGCTCGTCCTTTCCCTCGCCGCCGCACTTGCATTCCCCGGCGCTAAAATCGCCTTCGGCCTCCTCTTAATCCCATGGGTTGCCTACGGCCTCAAGCTTTCACTCAAGTCAGGCGACCCGTTGCATTCCTTCGGCTTCATGTTCCTGTTCGTGCTGCGCAACCTGGTCAAGCTCTACCACGCGAAAAAGGCATTTCTTTTCGGTTGATCCACGATGCGCTTGCTTTACCTTGCTCTTGCAGTTTTGCTCGCCTACACAGCCATCTATTCGCTGGGCTTTCCCAACAACCTCGACACCGTCTCGCACCTAAGCACCGTCATGCTCACCACCCGCGATGGCTTCGCCCCTTACACGACCGCCTGGTATGCGGGCTCGCCAATCCTAGTGGTCTACGCGCTTGGCTTTTGGATTGCGCACCTCCTCGCAACTCTTGTCGGGCCGGTTGCCGCCTATTTGCTCGTTGACTTTGCGGCAGTTGCCGCAATTGCTTTTGGAGCGTGGAGAGTTGCCGGCGCAATGGGCTTTGAGCGCGAACGCCGCGAGTGGCTCTTGCTCCTGCTTGTTGCCTCGCCTGCGTTTTTCTACTCGTGGATCCGGGTTGACCGCTTTCCAACCCTGGTTGGAGCTGCCTTCGCGCTCTTTGCAATTGAGCAGGCGCTTTTGTCGCAAGGAAGGGCGGGAGTAAAGCGCACCGTAGCTTGCGCGGCGTTGCTTGGCCTGACGGCGCTCGCAAACCCGCACGTCGCGCTCATTGCGGCTATTGCAAGCGCGTACTTCCTGCTTAGGAAGGCTAGCCTCTCGGCAGGCACGGTGGGAGGCTCGCTTGCCGCTGGCGCAGTAGTTGGCGGCTCAATTGCCTTTCCAATAATCTCCTCAATAGCAACTTTCCTGCCTTACTCAACTTCAACTTTCTTCTCCGATTCGACCCATTCACCCATCGTCCTGCTCTCGTGGCTGGGGCCGCTAGTCACGGCGCTGGCTGCGTGGGCCGTGGCTGAATTTGCAGCGCGCCGGCGCTTGGTTCCGAGAAAAATCATTTTGGCCGCTTTTGCAATTGCCTCGGCAGCCTCGTTTTTCCTCCTTGGCTTCGGCAAGTCGCCCGAGCAGGTTATTTTGCTGGTTGAATTCATTGCCTTCCTTGCCGCGTCTGAGTTCCTGAAAGTTTTTCAAGAGATTGAAGCAAAGGCCGACTTTAACCTCGCCTTTGCTGCAATACTGCTTGGCGCCGCGCTTACCCACACTTTTGGCCTGCCGCTTAACGTCAACCCAGTAATCTACGTGCTGTTCGCCGCCTTCTTTGCAAGCTTCTGGATTGCCCGCCATTGGCTGCCAACCGGTAGGCAGGCAGCGCTTGCGGTTGCAATGGTTCTTCTCTCGATACCGGCTGCGACAATAGCCTCGCCTGCTTTCTTTTCGCACGCCGACTCGGTTGCGGAAGTGACGGCCTTTCTTTCAACGCAAAACGGGTTTGGCCGCGTGCTTTACGCCGACTGCCCATTCAACTACTATTACTCTGCCGTCCAGTCAGGAATCCCAAGCGTAGGCGGGGCGGTTGGCTATACGATTTCCGACCCCCTGATACAGAAATTTGATTTGGAAAACGGGCTTGCGCCGCAGGCAGGCAGCTTGCAGCAAACGCGGCCTGCGAGAGCCGCGCTGCTCAATGACGGCGGATACGGGGTAAAGTGGGTAGTCAGCTGCTTCAACTACGACTATTCGCAATTCGGCTTCAACCCCGCCTATTACGCGCCTTACGCGATAATCTGGGAAAAGCCCGTTGATTACAAGCTCGTCCAAGGAGCGGCTTACGAATGGAATGGCGGGAATGAAATCATCCTGCACGGCCATGCGGGCGACGTTGCGCAAGTGAACACCGGCTATTACCCTTCGCTTGCCTGCGACGGATGCGAATTTGTGGGCAAGGGGACGCATTCGATGCAGGTTAAGCTGCTCTCGAACGATGCACGTATCTATGCACGCGGCGACTTGTTCACGCAAATAAGCTTTTCCGTAGTAATTGCTTTGCTTGCCCTGGTTGCAAGCTTGATTGTATTGCGTGATTAAATAATATGGCTCAAAAGGAATTGCAGGTTTCAGTCGTAATCCCGTCGTACAACGAGCGCGAGAACATCGAGGCAACTGTAAGCGCAATTGCGGGAGAGCTGACGGCGCGGGGCTACGCCTTTGAGATAGTCATTGTGGACGACATGTCGCCCGACGGAACCGGCGAAGTCGTAAAAAAGCTTGGAAAAAAAATCCCGCAAGTGCGGCTGATTGAAAACCCCGTCAAGAACGGCATCGGCTATGCGCTTTCAAAAGGCTACGACGCTGCTGCCGGGCAGGTGATTGTCTCAACCGACGCGGACAACTCGGTTGACCCGACTTTCATCACAAAAGCGCTGCAAAAAATTGACGAGGGCTTTGACGTGGTAGTTGGCTGCCGCCACTGCCCCGGCGGCTATTACGAGGCGAAGGAAGAGTGGTACAACTTCATCCGCATACCAATAAGCAAGACCGGGAACGCCTTCACCCGCCTGCTTTCCGGCATTCCGGTGAACGACTTTTCGCTCAACTTCCGCGCGTTCAAGAAAAAATTCTGGCACCCGCGGGAATGCCATAGCACGGGCAATGCGTTCATGCTGGAAGTGGTCTACGTCGCGGCAAAGCACGGCGCGCGGGTTGCGCAAATCCCGGTGCGCTTCATGGAGCGGAAAAAGGGCGCGACCAAGACGCGGGTGGGGAAAGAGGCACTCAAATTCTTTAAGAGGCTTTTGGAACTTAGATTTACTAAAGACTAGAAAAAAAGGGAGCTTAGGAAAGAAATGGGTTTTTGGAAGGACAGGCGCGTAGTCGTTACCGGAGGCAGCGGTTTTATCGGCTCTTACCTGGTTGAGATGCTGCTAGAGCAGGGCGCAGCCGTGACAATCGCAACCCACGGGCCGCTTGGCAACATAAGCCACCTGCGGGACAAGCTTGAGGTCAAGGAAGGCGACTTGTCGGATCTTTCATTCGCGCGAAAGGCATTCGCAGATTGCGATTCAGTTTTCCACCTTGCGGCGCTTGTGCGGGGAGTGGGCTTCAACGCCTCAAACCCCGCGACGATGATTTCAGAGAACATCCGCGTGAACGCAAGCGTGCTCGAGGCGGCGCGCATGACGGAATCGCTTGACCGCTTCCTCTTCACAAGCTCGGCGTGCGGCTACCCTCTTGAGGCGCAAGTGCCGCTTCTTGAAGAGGAATTCTTCAAGGGCACGCCCGAGCCAAGCAACGCGCCTTACGGATGGAGCAAGCGGATAGGCGAAATAGAATGCGAGGCTTTTGCAAAGCAGTACGGCATGAAGATTGCGATAGTCCGGCCGTTCAACGCATACGGCCCGCGCGACAACTTCAACCCCAAGGAGTCGCACGTCATCCCAGCGCTTATTCGAAAGGCTGTTGAGAAGCAAAACCCCTTCGTGGTGTGGGGCGACGGCACTGCAACGCGCGCTTTCATCTACTGCACCGACGTCGCACGCGGCATGATGCTAGCTGCCGAGAAGTACGCAGTATGCGACGCGCTCAACCTCGGCGACGATGCGGAAGTGACCATCCGCGACCTGGTCTACAAAGTGATTGCAGCAGCAGGCTATGAGGGCGCGAACGTGGTTTTTGACGCAAGCAAGCCCCGCGGCCAACCCCGCCGCAGCGCAAGCATCGCCAAGGCCCGCGAGAAAATCGGCTTTGAACCGCAAATGCCGATGGAACAGGGCCTGCGCAACACCGTAGATTGGTACTTGGCGAACAAGGCCAAGCTTGACGCAGGCGACAGGCCGTGACTGAATTGTCTTTGAATAAGAGTGGTTCTCCAATGACTCAAACAACTGAAAACAAGCGCTTCCGCGTTGAAGTCGGCTATTTTAAAGCAACTGAAAAGGACAAGCAGTACTTGCTGCAGGCGCTTGACAACAACCGGCTTTCCTACGGGCCGTTCCTCCAGCGCTTCGAGCGCGAGATGGCGGCGCTTCACAGTCGCAAGCACGGCATTATGAGCAACAGCGGAACTAGCTCGCTGCGCGTGGCAATCAATGCGCTGAAAGAAGTCGACGGGTGGAAGGACGGCGACGAGGTAATCGTGCCGGCGCTTACTTTTGTCGCAACCTCGAACGTCGTGCTACAAAGCAACCTCAAGCCCGTTTTCGTCGACATCGACAAGCAGACTTACAACATTGACTCAAAGCTCATCGAGGCGGCCATAACCCCGCGCACGCGCGCGATAATGCCAGTTCACTTGTTTGGCATGCCTTGCGACATGGATGAGATAATGGCAATTGCGAAAAAGCACAAGCTGCGCGTCATCGAGGACAGCTGCGAGACCATGTTCTCGCGCTACAAGGGAAGGCCGGCAGGAAGCTTTGGCGACATAGCCTGTTTTTCCACTTACGTCGCGCACTTGGTTGTCACCGGCGTCGGCGGCCTTTCGATGACGGACGACGACGAGCTTGCAGTTGTGATGCGCAGCCTCATCAACCACGGCCGCGACGCGATTTACATCAAGCCGGAGGATAGTTCAAAGCCAACTGCCGAGCAGAGAAAACTCGTGATGGACAGGCGCTTCAACTTCGTGCGCCTTGGCTACAGCTTCCGCGCTACCGAGCTTGAGGCGGCAATCGGCTGCGCGCAGCTTGAGAACTGGAAGGACATGATTGCAAAGAGGCAGGAAAACGCCAAGTACCTTCTCTCAAAACTCGCTGGACTTTCGCACTTTCTTCAGCTCGCTACCGTACCCGGGGACCGCGAGCACGCATTCATGATGTTCCCAATAGTAGTGACGGACGGCGTTAGCCGCGACGGCTTGACGCACTTTTTGGAGGAAAACGGCATCGAAACGCGCCTGACCATGCCGCTTCTCAGCCAGCCGGTTTACAAGAAGCTCTTTGGCGAAAAGTTCGAGGACAACTTCCCGGTTGCCAAGTGGATGGACCGAAACGGCTTTTACATCTGCGCCCACCAGGGCCTGACGCAAGACGACCTCGACTTCATTGTAAGCAAGTTCGAGGCTTTTTTTGAGAAGAAATAAGTATTAGGGCATACTTGCCCTAGCTGAATGAAATGACGCCGTATTTCTTCATTTTCAACCAAAAAATGTCCTGCATCAGCGCGCAAGCGCGGGCAATAGCCTATTCTCCCGCCTACCAGAAAATAAGCCCCCCGCCCTGGAAGCTATTGCTCATTTCGGAGAAGTCTCAAGTCACTTGCTACGGCCAGACGGAATTCAGGCAAGCCTGGCATAACTTGTCCAAAACGTCTTTCAATGACGGCTTCAAACGCACCTATCTCGCCGAATCGAATAAGGCGATTTGCGCACTTTTTGACTACTCGAAAACGTGCAGAAAATTGGGGCTTGATACATTGTCTGACAAGGAGCTTGCGGTAATACTGGAAAAATTCTTTGATTTGCTGAAGCGGGTTACCCGCCTTTACGCCTATTCAAGGGGCGACTTTACGGAAATTCCCCACGAAGACCTCGCACGTTTTGTCGCAACCAATTTTGGAAACGACGCGGAGCGCATGATTGCGGTTTTGCTCTCGTCGAACGCTTTTGACCTCATCAAAAGTGAAGAACGGGATTTCATAACCGTGCTCCTTGACGGGGTTACCGACAAAAAGCTGCTCCAGCACTCGCTCAATTACCCGTACCTCCTTTGGAACTGCTATGACGAGAAGTCCGGCCTGCAATTTTTAAGGAACCGCGCAACGGAACTTGAAAAGCTTGAGAAAAGCAACTTGCAGCTAAGGCTTGAAGAAATCGAGCTGCAAGTCGTGCAAACCGGCAAGGAGCAAAAGCTGCTCCTAGAGATGCTTCCTCCGGAATTCTCTGAAAAAGCAACTTTCATACGGGATTTGGGAATCGACAGACTCGAAGTCAAAAACGCATGGACTGGCGCCGAATACCTTTTTCTTCCACTGTTCAGGGAAATAGCAAATAGGCTTGATACGCCAATCGGGGAACTTATGGAAGCCTATACCTTTGAGGACATGTGCCGAGGGTTGGAAACCGGGGAGAAAATCAGCTCGGCGCAAGCCAGTGATAGGAGGCGTGCGATTGTTTTTGAATCCGGGGAGAACGGCGCAACATTTTCTGCGGGCGATGAAGCAATTTCAATTGCCAAAAAAATTGTCCCGGAGCACTTCATGCAAGAGCGTGCAACTGTCTTTAAGGGAACGCCTGCATCGGCAGGAATTGCTTCCGGCAGGGCGAGGGTAATTTACACAGCAGGAATTGAAGAACTCGAAAGGGACGCGCGGTTGTTCAAAAAGGGCGAGATAATGGTAATCGGAATGACCCAGCCGTCGATGGTCGGGATTATTGCAAAAGCGGGGGCAATCGTAGCCGACGAAGGAGGCATAACCTCACACGCCGCCGTAATCTGCCGCGAATTCCACATCCCGTGCGTGGTCGGCACGCACACCTGCACAAAAGCAATCCGTACGGGCGACCTCATTGAAGTCGATGGAAACACGGGCGCAGTGAGAATAATCGAACGGATGACCTAGGCTTCTTTTACCAATGCCTCCGCAGTTGCCTCGACGGCTTGAGCCGAGTTCATTGAAGGCTTCCAGCCGAGCTTTCTCGCCTTTTCGATAGTAATCCAGTACTTGGGCAAGTCGCCTTTCCAGCCCCTGTCGCCGCCGGTGTAAGCGTACTGCACCCCCTCCAGGCCCATTGCCTTGCAAACGGCGTCTGCAATTTGAGTAACTGTAATCGTGTCTACGCTGCCAAGGTTGAACGCATCGTACTCGCCTGCTTTGACGG
>CAZPDD010000044.1:0-8674 GCA_964585235.1 Microcaldota archaeon
CCTACTCACAGCAAGGTTTAAATATAAGTTAAGCGTCATGATTGTGTCGTGATTCTTTCACGAACGTGTCAAGGGCAATTCCAAGGGGCAGAAATCATTACGAAGTTGTGGCTTAAAAAGGTGCGGGAAAGTGGCGCAAGAAAACAACGAATTCAAGTCTGCGGCCCAGGAGTTTGCAGGCCTTGAGGAGAAGCTGCGCGACCCAATCGTAGTCGGCGCACTCATGCACAAGCTTGCTCTTGAGCGCGAGTCGACAAACAAGCTATTTGAGAAGATGCTTGAGAAAATGGGCGCCTTGGAGGCGCGCATTGCGCAGCTTGAACAGGCGGTTACCGTCTCCGCCGCAAAAGCCGGCCCGCGCGGCAACACCTTGATGAGCGAGGTTGACGAGCGGCTCATCGCCTTCCTTCGCAAGACAGGCAGGGCGTGCGCGGCTGATGTTGCAAAGAAATTCGGCTACAAGGGAAAAAACGCTGCCTCGGCGCGGCTTAACGCGCTTTACAGGCAGGGAGTATTGGATAAAAAACTCGCGGGAAAAACCGCGTATTTCGAAATGAGTTCATGCTGAACGTGCCGGCCGCCCCCCACCCCCCACCAAAAGGGGAGGCCCAAGACGATGAAAACCAAAAGAGTTTTGACTGGCACGAGTTCAACCCACCTTCACAGTGAACCAAGGAACCGCAATTGAAGAAGAACGTCTCGTTCGTCTGATATGGTTCCCCTTGGTTCAAGGGCCGGCGCCTTCCCACCGGTGCCGGCCCAACCCTAATTTTTCCGACAAACACCCCTGCTGAAGCGGGATTGCAATACCAAGATTTTTAAGCAATGGAAACGTAAGGACTGCAATGACGCTTACATCCGACGCGCTTGCAATATTCGTTTCACTCATCGCAATAAGCTTCATCCTTTGGCTTCTCGGCCATTTGGGCACGCGCAAGCCCGCCGCAAGCCACAAGTACCACCACTTGTACAAGCGCGTCCGTGCACTCCGCGCAAGAAGGCACCGCTGATTTTTCGATTTCCTAAAGCCATTAGTACTATGACTTCCCCAGCGTGCGCAAGGAACAAAAATCAGCTCGCCGGCAACGCGCGAAGGGCGAGGTATTTGCCCAGCGCCTCGCCTGCGAGGAATCGCACTGCGTTGCGCAGTACGTCGGGCGAATAGGCGGTTGCATCATAACCGAAGTAATAGGCGCAGTTGCGCCCCAGCGGACAGGCACGAGCAATCGCGAAATAAGACGGGGCAGTTGGCGAGTTGTCAAATCCTTCCTTTACAAACGCAATTACGGAGCCGTCGGCAGCTGGGAGCACTACAGTCACGTGCATCCCCTCCACCTTGCGCGGCAGGGCAGCGCCGTCGAAAGCCGGGTCGGGCTCGCTTGCGAACAGCACGCCGTTTAGCGTCACGAACCCAAGGGGAGTCGCTTCCTTGCTGCCCGGCGAATAAGGCCGGACGGGAACAGTGCCCGCCAAGCCGCCATCCCAACCGAACACGCTTGAGTCGTCTGAAGCGCGGGCAGCCCCGAGGCCCATGACAATCAACCCCGCGCCCCTAGTCACCTGCCTGCCAACTGCCTGCCTCTGGGCGGTTGAGGGAAACTGCGCCGGCACGTCGTCGGTGAATACAATAACCGTACAGTTGTAGAAGGCGGAGGGAGGCGTGCCTTCGTCAAGCCACTTTGGAAGTAGCGCAACTTGCTTGCCAAAGACGCCCACTTGCCCGAAGAAATCGTCCTTGATGAAGTCAACGCGCTCGCCGTAAAAGCACACGCTCGCGTTGTCGGGCACAAAACCTTGCGCGACCGACTCACCGAACCCGTTCACCGTAAGGTTGGGTTGCGAAAACGACTTGTTCACCGAAACGCTTATGCGGCCCAGGTCAACCACGGATGCGTTGACGTTTCCCTGCACTTGGATGCAGCCGGCAATGAATAAGGCTGAAAAGAGCGCAAGCGCAACAGCGGCCCAAGCCGCAAATCCATTCATTGCACTTACCTTATTAGCGGCAGGTGGTTGAAAAACGCTTCGTAAAAGCATTTCCGCAGGTATTAAAACAGTAAAGGCGTTTGTAGTAGCCTATGGCCGCAAAAAAATTCGTCGTGACGCCGTGGGAAGTTCGCGGCGCGGTTGACTACCAAGAGCTCGCAAAGCAGTTTGGGACGCCGCCAGTAAGCGACGAGCAAAAGAAGGCAATTGAGAAAAAAGCCGGCAAAAGGCATTTCATGCTCGACCGTGGCATTTTCTACGCGCAACGCGACCTTTCCGTTTGGCTCAAGGCCGCTTCGGAAGGAAGGCCAGTTGCGCTTTACACCGGCCGCGGGCCGAGCGGCAACACGCACATCGGCCATTTGCTGCCGTGGCGCTTCAACAAGTACCTTCAGGATGCTTTTGACTGCTCCCTTTACTTCCAAATGACTGACGACGAGAAGTTTTTGTTCAAGCAAGACTTGTCGTTAAAGCAGACCCGCGACTACGCTTATGAAAACGCGCTTGACGTGATTGCAACCGGCCTTGCGCCGGGAAAGACGAAAATCTTTCTTGACACCGAGTACGCTAAGACGATGTACCCAATTGCGCTTGAGGTTGCAAAGCGCGTGACTTACAGCACGGCAAAGGCGGTTTTCGGCTTTTCCGACTCAACGAACATCGGCGAGATTTTCTTCACCTCAATGCAGAGCGCAACCGCCTTCCTGCCAACCGTGCTCGCGCGCGAGGCAGGTGAAATCGACTCGAACGAGTTCGTGCCGGTCCTCATCCCGTGCGCAATTGACCAGGACCCGCACTTCCGCGTGACGCGCGACGTGGCCGACAAGGCGGGCTTCCCCAAGCCCTCCGGCATTTACGCAAAGTTCCTCCCCTCGCTGAAAGGAGGGGACAAGATGAGCGCAAGCGACCCTGAGAGCAGCATTTACACAACCGACTCGCCTGAAGCGGCGGAGAAGAAAGTGATGCGGGCGTTCACGGGCGGCCGCGCAACGGTGGAGGAACAGCGGCGGCTTGGCGGCGACCCGGACATCTGCAGCGTGTGCAACTACCTGAAATTCTTCTTCGAGGAAGACGATAAGAAGCTTGAGAAGCGGTTGGCGGACTACCGCGCGGGCAAAATCCTCGACGGCGAGAACAAGCTTTACCTCGCGGAAAAAGTCAAGGCTTTCCTCAATGAACACCAGAAAAAGCGCGAGTCTGCGCGAAAACAAATTGATAAATACATTTTGCGCGACTAACCCCGTCGAAGTATTTTGCGCAGCGCCTCACGGTCTTGCAGGGAGCCGTGGGCGACAAGATAACAGGCCTGGCCTATTTTTTCGCCGCCAAGCGGGGATTCACAGTAAGCCAACTTTAAGCCGGAAGCGCCCTGATTTAAGAGAGTTACAGCCGCCTTGATTGCGGTCCGATGGTCGGGAGTTAGCACGCTTTGGCCGTACGCCAATGAAAACAAGTCTGCTTCTTGAGCATCCAAAACCCTCATTTCTTTAGGCAGGGCGTTAGCTATTTTCCTCAAGGAAGCTAATTTACGGTCTTCCAAAATCAGGGTGCCGTGAAGAAATTGGGGGTTGGCGAAACCCGCTCTCTGCAAGTGCTCGTGAAACGGATGGGACATTTCACAGGAATTGTATTTCGTCCACGCCTTCGTGGGGCTTGGCGGTTGCGTTGCGCACCTGCCGCCCGAGCACGTACGGGCTTTTTATGCCGGTGAAGATGGCGATTACTTCTATCTTGCCCTCCATTCCTGGGTCGATGCGCGCGCCCCAGATGACGGTCGCGTGCGCGTCAACGCGCTCGGTAAGCACTTCGCCAATCTTGTTGCACTCGCCAAGCGTCATGTCCGGCCCGCCCGTGATGTGCAAAAGCACTCCGGTTGCGCCAGTGTAGTCAACGTCAAGAAGCGAGTGGGAAAGCGTGTTGTGCACCACGTCCTCGGCGCGGTTGGGCCCCTTGCCCTCGCCAACTGCAATCATCGAAACGCCGCCGTTGCTCATCACCGCGCGAACGTCGGCAAAGTCGAGGTTGACCAAGGAAGGCGTGGTGATTGTCTCGGTGATGCCTCGGACTGCGCGGGAAGTGATTTCATCCGCAACTGCAAAAGCCTGGTCTATGGGCAGGTTGGGGACGATTTCCACGAGGCGGTTGTTGTCGATGACGATTAGCGTGTCCGCCTCGGCCTTGAGCGCCTCGAGGCCCTGGTCGGCCTTCTCAAGGCGCGCGCGCTCAAGAGCAAACGGGTAAGTGACTATTGCAATCACTATGCCGCCCATCTTGCGCGCGACCTGCGCCAAAACCGGTGCGCTGCCGGTTCCGGTTCCTCCGCCCATTCCGGCGCTTAGGAACATGAGGTCGGTTCCATCAAGGATTTTTTCAAGCGCGTCGCGAGAAGCGTCGGCTGACTTTGCCCCGATTTCGGGGTATCCGCCTGCGCCAAGGCCGCGGGTGATTGCCGCGCCAATGAGAATCTTCTTTGCATTGTCATTAATCATGGTGAGGTGCTGCTTGTCGGTGTTGACTGCGATGAGTTCGGCCCCGCGGATGCCCATGCGCGCAAGGCGGTTGATTGTGTTGCAGCCCGCGCCTCCGGTGCCGACAACTACTATGCGCGGCGTGATGATATCGTCGGCGTTAGACAACGTGGTCTTTTTTGCGCCGGTCCTCAGCGCGTCTGAAACAAGGCTCTCCATGACAATCCCCACCCCTCGTAAAACTTGTGTAAACAGTGATGAAACTCTGCTCGCAAGTTGTTTAAATAACTATTTATTTGAACTGCAGGCAAGAATAAGTCGTGCAGCCGGGCTAGCTGGAGAGCCAGGGGTCCTCTCGCTCCCGCAAGGGAGTGCGCCAAGTCCCCTTTACGGGCGGGTGAATTCCCGGGCGAGGCAGGATACGCGGGTACGGGGCCCGCGCAACAGCGTCGACGCAAAACGGCCGGAGTTTTCGGCCGGTCGCTTGCGGCGCAGATGTTTTGCCCCGCGTTACGTGGTGCGTTGCGAATCGGGCCAGGCCGGAAGGAGCAACCCTAAGCATTGCATAGCGTGCTCGTGGGAGCCAAGACGGAGCCAAGGGCGCGACCAGTCTTGTTCCCGCTGCCCTGCCGGACCAAGGGGGCCCGGCTGCACGCTTTTCCTCAAAATAGGGAGGCAACCCGAATGGCAATTGAAATCAGGCAAACATCCCTCGAAAAAGCAGTTGCCATATGGAAGCAAATTCCGGAGTTTGACGAATCCGGCACTGCAGAGGCGCAGGCCGCGGAAAAACTTCCCGGTAAAACCACGCTATTTCTCGATGCAATTGTTGAAGGCAAGCCCGCGGGCTTTCTCATCGGCTATGACAAGCCCGACGGCTCTTTTTACTTGTGGATGATTGGCGTGCTGCCGCCCTTCCGCAGGAAGGGAATCCTCAAGCAATTATTCTCTTACGCCCAAGAATGGGCGGGGGAAAGGGGCTTTTCAAAGCTATCAATCACCACGCGCAACAACCGGCGCGAAATGCTTTCCTTCCTCGTAAAGCAAGGCTTCAACTTCACAAGCGTCGATGCACGCGAAAAAATCGGGGACAACCGCATACACGCGGAAAAGACCCTGCTGTAAATCAACCGCACGCCAGGAACCCGGACCTGCGGCTGCACGCTCTTTATTAAATTCCCCCGCGCAGTAAGAAGCGCAATGGAAAGAATCGTAATCGCCGTATTGCTTGCGGCAATTGCAGTCTCGCTTTACTTCGGCTATGCGGCAGCCCCCGCGCTCACGCTTGACAAGCTCAGTGGAAAGGCAACGCCAGCGCCCTTGGTTATTGCAACTCCAATTGCGGCGGATGCTTCGGCAAGCGCTGCAGCGTCGGTTGACTCGGTTTCGCTCAAGCTCGTCGGGGTTGACGAGAACAGCCTCGGCCAATTGGCTGACTTGCGCGTTGACTTGCTGCCCGGAAGCGGGCGGACTTTCGTCTCGTTTTCCGACAACAACCCCGTCTTGCAGGACGAGACTCAAGAGTCGCTGAAAACTGCGGTTGCGCTTGGAAGGAAGTTTGCGACGCGCGACTCCAGCGCATTTGACTTGCGTTATTCAATATCCGCGCCGTCGGCCACTGTTGGCGGAAAAAGCGCAGGCGCGGCAATGTCGGTTGCGACAATAGCCCTTCTCACCAACACGCAGTTGAGAAAAGACGTGGTGGTGACCGGCGCGGTGAGCGACGACGGGACGGTGACTGCAGTTGGAGAGATACTTCCAAAAGCAAGGGCGGCCAAAAAAGCGGGTTTTGCAAAGATGCTCGTGCCGCCGGGAGAGTCAATTGCCTACGAGTCTAAGCGCGAGTGCACGCAGCTGCCGCAGGGCGGCGAGAGCTGCACGGTGAAAAACGTCGCAGTCTCTGTTGCGAACGAAACCGGCCTCATCGTCGTCGAAGTGCGCGACGTCGTGCAGGCCCTGCGGGAAATGAGCGCCTGATTTTCGCCTGCGTCATCCGCCGCCTTAATGGGTGCTTTAAAATCGTGCTCCTAGCTAAACAATTATTGACGCGTGTGGGAGTCGCCTAGTGGCTATGGCGGCAGCCCGCTAACTCACTTCCGGTTCTTTAGAATTCGGTGGCGAGAATGAAAGCGGTGCGGCGAGCTGTTTGGGCGCAAGCCCAGCGGGGGTTCGAGTCCCCCCTCCCACGCTCTTACTTCTAGTTCAACGTGCACTGAAAATGGACAAGCGGATATTCCTGGCAGGATGCGTCTTTCTCGACGGCAACGGCCGCGTCCTGCTTATGCACAGGAGCACACCGGGCAAGAGGCAGTGGGAACTGCCGGGAGGAAAAATCAAGGAAGGCGAAGAGCCTTGGGAGGCGGCGGTTCGCGAGGCGCGCGAAGAGCTTGGCGTCGAGGCGGCAATTGCGATGGAGCTCGGCTCGCGGGAATTCATTGAAGGCGCGGAAGTAATGCGGTATTCGTGGTTTTTGGCAACTTTTGACTCGGGCGAGCCGAAAGTGGTTGAACAAGAAAAATTCGACAAACTAGGGTATTTTTCCTTCAAGGAACTCGATGGGATGAAGCCCGAGCTCTCGGCCAACGTCCGCAACCTCGTCAGGGCGTATTTTGACGAAAAGCGGCCGCTGCCGATTTGAGGAAGCGCGGCAAAAGCATTTACAGCCAAAGTGGTTTTGGATGCACGCAATTTTTTCCGAACTCAAGGCGCTTGAAAACCCTTCTGCCGCCAAGTCCCTCGCGGGGTTTTTCAAAACCGGCGCTGGCGATTACGGCGAGGGCGACGTTTTCTACGGAATTAACGTACCGAAGATACGCGAGGTTGTGAAAAAATTTGCGGCCAAAGCAAGCTTGCAGGACGCGGTGGAACTGCTCAACTCGCCAGTTCACGAGTGCAGGCTCGCGGGGGTGCTTTTGCTAGTCGAGAAATTCCAAAGGGCCGGCGAAGGCGGGCGCAAGGAAATTTACGAACTTTACCGCAACAACGCGCGGCGCGTGAACAACTGGGACTTGGTTGACGCAAGCGCCGACAAGATTGTGGGCGCGTGGCTTGAAGGGAAGGACAAGAGAGACTTGGAAAAACTTGCGCGGTCGGAAAACGTCTGGGAACGCAGGATTGCAGTTGTGGCAACTCTGCACTTCATCAAGAAAGGCGATTGCCGCGAAACTTTCAAAATAGCGGAGCTGCTGATGCGGGACGAGCACGACTTGATACAGAAGGCAACAGGCTGGATGCTGCGCGAGGCGGGAAAAAGATGTTCCGAGCGGGCGCTTGAAGGGTTTTTGGAAAAGCACGCGGGGCAAATGCCGCGCACGATGCTGCGCTATGCAATTGAACGGATGCCGGAGGGAAAGCGCAAGTTTTTTCTAGGAAATGGAAAACCTCCCCCCGCTTGTCTTTTGCAAAGGGGCGGCACCCGCATTTTTGATTAGGCGGATGAGTTTAAAACCCCTTCCGCGCTAATTACCTTGGCGCGGTGGGGGGAGAGAGCAAATGCGGTTTTTCAAGTACGGCGAGAAAGGCAGTGAAGTCCTTGCAATAGTCCTGCCGGGAAGCGTCCAGCGCGCGGCGCAAGTGCGCGAGGGCGACGAGTACGAATTCATCGAGCTCGCCCCCGGTGCGTTTTTCCTCGCAAGCAAGCAATACCTGAGCGAAACCGCACGTTCCGACTTGGTTGCAAGGCTGGGCCAGAAAATGTTTTCACCCCCTGACAAACCGCAACAGGCCAAGGCAACTTCCGAGCCGGCAAGGCGGCCGGATTCAGTTGATTTCGAGTACAACACTCCCGAACAGCACTCCCAGCAACCATCTGCCGCCAAGCCTTCAAACTCCCCGCCTGCTGGCGCAAGCGCAGTGAAGTACGAGCAGGAACTGGGGAGAACGGGCTTTCTAGTTGTCGAGGACGAGGAGCAGGCAAAGGCCGTGAGCAAGGCGCTTGAGCCGCAGATAAAACAAGGCCTCGTGCTTGGCGTGCGCGGCTTTGACAAGAGATTCTACATAGTAACGCGCGAGTTCTACGAGTCCAATGCAGGCAAGATACTCAAGGGAACGCAGCCAAAGACCGACTGCACGCCCGGCCAGATTGCTGGAATGCTCAAGACAAGCGAAAGCGGCGCTCTTGCCGTCCTTCAAGTGATGAAGGAAGAGGGCGACGTTCTTGAGAAAAGACGCGGAGTCTTCCAGCTCGTCAGGTAACAGCCGCTTCGGACACGGACGGCTTG
>CAZPDD010000045.1:0-8610 GCA_964585235.1 Microcaldota archaeon
CCATTGGCCTTCTTTCCTGGGCCTTGTCGCTCCACAATATTGGTGCACTAAAGTCCCATCGTAAGTCCCTCACAAGCGAGGGAATAAAAGGAGAACTCAAGCTACTTCACGCACGGATGGCAAGCAAGAAATTCAGGGTTTAGACTAGGCTCAAACTAGCGCACGAAGGCCTGGATGATGATTTCGATTGCGATGAGCACTATTGCGAAGCCCACGATTATCTTGGGGTCAAGCTGGACGTTGCTTGCGCTGACGTCGTAAAAGCGCATTAACCCAGTGCTTCCGGCGGGGGCGGAGATGCGTTCTTCAGGCATAACCGTTTTAATACCAGTAAACTAATTTAAAGCACACGGGTAGCTGACGTATGGCCAACGAAATGAGGGATTTGCTGCGCGAATTGCCGCACGTTATAGTCCTCGCCATGCTCATCATCGCCCTTTTGTTCGTCGCGACGAAGTACAAGTTCGTCCACTGCACGCAAATAATCCCCATTGACAAGCCCGAGGCACGCGCAATCTCCAGCCAGTGGTGCAACGTATACTGCTCCATCAGCGGGCATTCCAAAGTAGCCATCATCACGGGCAACTCCCAGGACCCGGGCATCGGCAACGCTGACTTGCTGCGCCGGCGCATCAGCAGCCAAAGGCTGTACACTTACATAGCACCGCTTGACTCAAGCGAAATCAGCGCAGGGCTTTTGAAGGACTACGAACTGGTTGTGCTGACGCAATTCAAGACAATCAGCCTGCGCCAGTCCATCGCGCTGCGCGATTACCTGCAGCAGGGCGGGTCCATATTGTGGGAAGGGGACGCGGCAAGCCGCTACGAGTTTACGGACGACGACAAGGAATTCGCCTTGGCGATGAACAAGACAAAGCCGGGCTTTTACGAGCAGTACGATGACCTCGTGAAGAACAAAAGCGCAGGCTTCGGCCTGCTTGGCGATTTTCTCGGCGCACAGTACAACCGAACTGTTGCACCAACCTCTGAAATCGTGCGCATCCGCGCGCTGACGGAATCGCACCTTACCGTACAAGGGGTGAAGAACTTCAACCTCACCCGCGCCCCCTACGCCATCGTGCAGGAAGACCCGCGGCTTGTCAACAAGATTTCGGTCATCAGGACCCCCGGCGGGAAGGAATACCCCATGTTCCTCGAGCGCAAGTTCGTCGGCCGCCTCTTCTACACCGCAGTGCCAATAGAGTACATCGACTCGCCCACCCTGCTCACAAACGTGATGGACTATTTAGTAACTTGCTGAAAAACCGCTGTTTCCAAGGCCGGTAAATTTTGTGCAACTTATTTCATCCGGCCTAAACATCGGCCCCGGGCTGATTTTTGGACAGGGGGGACAACCGCGGGAATCAAGGTGCCGGAAAATAAAACGCCCACGCCAATGTTTATAAAGACAAAGTGCTACAACAATTACAACTGTTGAAACTAGCCAATGGTGATGACAAGATGAAGAGAGGACAGGCTTACACTCCAACTTCCGGTAGCCACATGTTTGAAAGCGCCATTCCACTTATCCTAATCGCAATCTTGGCAATATTCATAGCAGGCCGCTTCGGCATAATTGACTTTTCAAGCGTGCCCGTGCTCAACAGCATCTTCCCCGCGCCGAAAACAGTAGTCGGCGTGGTCGGGAGGGCAAGCCCGGCAATGCAGTCGCTCCTCTCTAGCGAGGACTTCCGCGTGGCGGGCATCACATTCGCCGGAAGCATCGACCAGCGCGTCGTCTACAAGGGCGTCTTGAACAACTTCGACATAATCATCGCGCAAGGCGACCCTGTCTGCGACCGCACCGCCCGCAAGACCATGGCTGATTCGGTCAAGGCCGGCAAGAAGCTCATCATCATCCAGGACGCGTGCACCCGCGTGAGCGACGACAGGGCAGCTTTTGGATGGGACATTGGCATCGGCTCGCTTGGCGACGTCACGCCGGTCATCATCGGCGGCGTCTCAAAGGAGCTTGAGCCGTGGACGACCCAGCCGGTGACGGGCAAGTTCAAGATAATCGAGCAGGACCACCCGATGTTCAACGGCGTCAAGAACTTCCAGTTCAACAGCTACTTGACGTTCATCACCGTGCCCAAGGCAAATGCGGACATTCTGGCGTACATCGACGCGAGCTCGATTGGCAGGCCGACGAACGAAGCTTACTTCGCCATTGTCGAAAGCAAGGGATTGCTTGCGGGCAAGACGATGTACTTCGCGTTCGACCCCGCGACTGTGGCCGTTGCCCCAGAGTTTGGCGGACAGGGAGTCGGAAGGAACATGTTCCTCAACACCCTGCTTTACCTCCGCGGCGCAAAAGGCTAAACCAACAGCCTCCCTTCTTTTCTTTTTTCCAATTCTTTTTATTTTCAGGCTCCCTTAGCGTAAGCGAGGTAATGCGGAATAATTGTCGGCATTGACGCAGGCGACACCATCGCCCTGGCGTTTTTGTCCCTGGACGGCACTCCGGTTGGCGTGGAGAGCCGCAAGCACTGGCGCGAGGAAAGCGTCATTGAACGCATTGCCCAAGCCTCGCCGCTCATCATCGCGTGCGACACGAACCCGACAAGCAAGCTCGCGCGCATGCTCTCAAGCGCGTTCGGCGCGCGGCTTTTCTTCCCGAAAAACTCGCTTTCAGTACTGCGCAAGGAGAAGATGGCGCAAAAGACGGGCTTGAAGATGCACAACAAGCACGAGCGCGACGCGCTTGCTGCCGCAATCGCCGCCTACCACCGTTACGAGAACAAGCTTCGTCAGGCGGGCAGGAAGGCGCGGCTTGCGGGCGCGGACGAAACTCGCGTGCAGCGCAGCGTGCTCAAGGGAGTGAAAATGAGCGCTGCAATACGCAAGTGAAGACCTCTGCTTGAGGCAACGATTTACCGCAAAGGGTTTATACGCTTTCTGCAGCAAAGCTCTTTCTCGTGAAGACTCCAGTATGCGAATTGTGCGCCATCACCGGCGGGTTGTGCAACGGGTGCCAGCGCAAGCTCGAAAAGGGCGAAATCACTCCTGCGGACGTGGCGCTTTCAAGCGCGCTTTACAAGATGGCCCCCCGCTTCGCCATTGGCGAAGTCGAGGTGGTTAGGTGCTTTGACGCCGGCAACATCGCCTACGTGCTGGCAAACGGAGAGGTAAGCTCGCTCATCGGCAGGGGCGGGCGCGTTGCAGGCGAGCTTGCAAAACAACTTGGCAAGCACGTGCGCATCATCCGCGCAGGCCAAGAGCCGGCTGCGCTTGCGGCGGAAATTCTACTGCCCGCCAAGCCCTCCGGAATGAACACGGTTTACCACGACGGCAGGGAAGCGGTTAAGGTGCGGCTGCCCCGCGGCCAAGCGATGCGGCTGCCAGCCAGGGTGGATGCGCTTAAAACCGTCTTTTCAAGCGTCTTTGGAAAGCCCGTGCAGATCGCTTTTGAGTGAAAAAACCTGCTAACGCATAAGCAGGATTATTGCAACCGCCACTACGATGAGCGCGGACAAGGCGCCAAGCTCGCGCAGCACCGGGACGAACTCCAACAGCAGCGCAATGAAAAGCATTATAGCCAAATTCTTGTCAGTGGCGTACTTGTTCAAGTTTCCCATATCCAACCACCCTCCAGTTAGTTGTTTGTGCTTTGCGGGAATAAAAACTTTGGCGGCGGGCTTTCCACTGCCGCCGGGTCACAGCGCGTTTAAAAAAAGGGGAGTGGGCCCGAAGGGAATCGAACCCCTGGTCTTTCGCACGTCAAGCGAACGTCTTCGGCCGGCAGCGCACCCAGCGCAGACCGCTTACCATTCGACTACGGGCCCGTAAGTAATTGAATAAATTGGGGGGCAAAAACCTACTTAAGCGCTTTCCTTATTTGCCCCGCGGCCGCGAACAAGTCCTTTTCCGGCGGGGACGTGCGCAAGGCGAGTTCGCGCAAGCCAGCTTTCCTGAAAATCTCGTCCCCTTCCTTCCGCGGCACGAGGTGCAGGTGCACGTGGCGCACCACAAGCTCGCTTTCCTCCAAGAAAGGCCGGTAGTGCTGGCGCAAGTCCACTCCTCCCCCAAAGCCAGAAGCAAGCAGGGCCTTCTCGACGCGCACGGCCAGCTTGAGCAAGTCAAGCAACTCGGCGTCGGGAACCGCCAAGAGCGAGTCGTAGTGCTTGGCCGTGATGACGAGGCAATGGCCCTTCACGACAGGATGCTTATCCATAACCGCAAGCGCGTGCTTGCTTGTTGCGACGACGCCCTCGTGGGGGTTGTCACGCACGTGGCAAAAAGGACAGGCTGCCATTTCCACCAACTTTTGGTGAAGCTTTTTGAAAACGTCTTTGATGAAACTTTCAAGGCGGAGCGAGGAGCCACCAAATGGCGACGAGCGCAGCCGCAGAAAGTTTCAATGGACCGGACGGGATTCGAACCCGCAACCTTGCGCATCATGGGCGTTTGCGTTGCGTTTGGCAACGCACGCTTGCCATGCGCACGATCTACCGTTGATCTACCGGCCCATAAATACGAATAGTGGTGTTAGGGAAAAGAAATTATTTAAGCTCGACTGCCCGTTCACTCGGCGGGGCTGACGAAGACGACGGTGTCTCCACGCAAGAGCACGGTGCCGAGCTTGCGCCTTAGCTCGCCGTTTTTCAGCTCCTCGCCATTTTCGATGACGAGGTTCATGTGCACGTCGAAGCTTGCAAGCGTGCCGCGGATTTCCACGTCGCCCTTGAGCTTGATTAGGACATTTCCGTTAAGCGCGTTGTTCAGTACGTCAAAAGGACGCTTTTCAGCCAAAAAAACCACCCTCTCCTACAAACCAATTTTTGCGAGCAATTGCCCGATAATTTCTTGGAGCCAGTGCTTTTTAACACCTATGCCGCCGGCAACCCTCTCGCCCGAGACTTTGGAAGCAAGCGAACGCATGGCAAGCGAAAAGGGAGTGTTCGGAAACTTGACTAGCACCGGTTCCTGCGCGGCGCTTGCGCGGCGCACGTTCGTGTCAATCGGGATGGATTCAAGAAGAGACGCCTCAAGCACGGTGGCAACGTCCTTTGCCGAGACTTCGCTGCGGTCGCCCGACACCATGTTGCAAACTGCGCCTAGAATGTTGACGTTCGACCTTTCGGCGTAGTTCTTGACTTTTAGCGCATCGGCGAGCGAAGACGGCTCGGGAGTGGTGATGATGATGGCCTCGCGGGCGCTCTTTACGGCGGTTTCCGCGTCAATCGCAAGGCCCGACGGGCAGTCGACAATCACGTAATCCGCAGTCTTACCAAGCTCCTCAACTGCCGACTTCAGGCGGGCGTAGTCAATTCGCCTAAGCTTGTCGGTGCTAAGGCCGGCAGGAACGTACTTCATGCCGAAAGGCCCGTCGTAAACCGCGTCGCGCATCTCCACTTCGCCAATCAAGACGTTGTGAAGGCTGATTGGCGCGCGCTCGGCGCCAAGGAGTATGCCGAGGTTCGCCATTGCAATGTCGGCGTCCACAACGACGACGCGCTTGCCCGCTTGTGCGAGCGCAAGGCCGAGGTTGAGCGAAATGCTCGTCTTGCCAACTCCTCCCTTGCCGCTTGCAATTGCAATGCTTCTCATAGGAATCACTTCACTTCCTCTCCCTGCTGCAGCCGCACGAGCTTCTCAAGCAGGTCCTCTGCCTTTCCAACCGGGAGGCTTGAAAGCCCCCCTGTTTCCACAGTGCTGACGTCGGCCTGTGAAAGACGGTATTTCTTCAACAGCTCGCCTCTTGTCGGCGAGAGCGTCGAGGCGCGCACAGCCTCCTCGAATGAATTGCTGAAAACAATTTGCCTCGGCCGAAGGTCTGTTTCAGTTGGGACGAAAATCGCGGGCTCGTTGAAGGCGACTACGAGGTGCACCTGCTCGTTTGAAAGCTCGAAGACCTCGATTACCCCCGCGTTTGCCGCGCTGGCATTAAGCACGCGCTCGAATGCCCCGTGGCCGTAAAGAGTCTTGTTGATGCGGTAGTACTCGTAAAAGCTGGCAACCGGCTTGCCTTCGTCAAAAAGCTGCGTGCCCTCCTCAATGCCAGACGCGCCTTGCACTGCGAGGGCGACGTAGCCGTTGAAGCGCTTGTCGTGCAGTTCCTTGAGCAGGGCGAAAAAGTCAACCGACGCGACATCAAGGCCGGTCTTGAGCGCAGTGCCAAGGGGAAGGTTCATTTGCAATCGCAAGAAAAGTAAAAGCAAGCGGCTTAAAAAACGCGTCGCAAGGCTATTCGCGCAAGTTGATTACAACGTCGGCGGCGTTGCGTAGCGCGCTTGAGAAGTCCGGCTCGGCGCCCGCCACGATTGTTTCCTTTCCTTTTGCCTTTGCCTTCATCAGGACAGGCTTGAAGTCGCTGTCGCGGCTTACGATTGCGATTATGTCAATCGCCTCGTTGAAAGTCGTTTCAGTTGCCTCTACGGCGAGTGCCACGTCAACGTCGCTAGGCACGATGACGACGTCAAAACCCTGGTTGGTGACAGCCTCGATGAGCTTGTCGGAGGCGTACTGGTCAAGGAAGACTTTGGCAATCTTGAGCTTGCCGAACTTGCCGAGAGTCTTTCGCACCTTCTCAAGGTCAATGCCAAGCTCCTTTCTTATGATGTTCGGCCCGTCGACAAAGCACGCAATGTTCTTGTCGGCCTTCTTCTTCGCCATCATTTCCTTGAACTTCTCAAGAACGCTGGTCATTTTATCCACCATTGGATTCACAATTCCATTCCGAAAAACTTCGCGGCATTGCCGGCGATTGCCTGCGCCACTTCGTCAACTTCCTTTTTCTTGGAGGCGGCAATTTCCTCGTACGCAAGCACGACGTCTTTAGGCTCGCTCTGCCTTCCCGGCCCGAGGCCGAAGGGCGAGTCGGTCTCGCAGGCCAATTGCTGCAAGCCCACTTCCAAAGCAATCTTGTGCTTTGACTGGCTTTTAACCGTTGGCAAAGAAACAAGCCAGCCCCGCCGGGCAGCCTCTGCCGCAAGCTTGGGGAGGAGGAAAAAATGCATCATCGCCTTGACTGACGGAAAGCCCGCTAGAAGCTCGAAAACACGTTGTTCCGCCTTGCGGCTGTGCACCACAACAGGCAGTGAAAGCTCTTCGGCAAGCTCAAGCTGTCCGACGAAGACCTCTTCTTGGGCTTGCATGGTCTGGGGGCCGAAGTGGTGCAAGTCGAGGCCGATTTCGCCAATGCCGACGATTTCTGAAGAGTGGGAGCGGATGAACTTCAGCTCTTCGCGCCAGTTGGGAGTCTCGTGGTCGTGGGGCGAGATGCCGAGGACAACCTGCACGTCGCCTGGAAATTGTTTTTTTATCTCAAGCTGGGCGCGGTTTGCCGCCGGCGAGGAGCCGGCGCTTACGATTATCTCCACGCCGGCTTCCCGCGCCCGGCCTACGACGGGCTTCAAGCCGCCGGCGAAGGCAGGGTGCTCGAGGTGGCAGTGGAAATCGACGAAGCCAGGCATTTCAAAACACTTTAAAAGCGTTTAGCGCGCAAAGCATTTATATCGCGTTTTAGAAGGTGACTTTGGCAAATGACTGATGGAAAGATTTTTGCGCAAATGGGCGACTTGAAGGTAGGCAAGTACGTGATCATCGAAGACCACCCCTGCCGCATCGTCAGCATGGACAAGAGCAAGCCCGGAAAGCACGGCTCTGCCAAGATAAACGTAGTTGCAATCAGCCTTTTTGACGACAGCAAGCACTCGCTTATGAAGTCAAGCGATGCGGACTGCGAAGTGCCCATTGTCGAGAGAAGGCGGTCGCAGGTAATCAGCGTGGTCGGCAACAGCGCTTCCCTGATGGACTTAGAGACTTTCGAGACTTTTGAAGTCACCGTCCCCGAGGAAATGCGCGCCGACATCGAGTCCGGCAAGGAAATCCAGTACATGGACGTCATGGGCAAGCGCATGCTTTTGCGCATGTATGAATAGCGCCCAGGGGCAGGTACGAAGGGAAAGTGGGGCTCGGCCAATATTCGCCTTTTTTAATCCACTTCGGCCCTAACAAATCCTTTGTAGTGAAAACCGCATTTTTAGCACTTGCCATTGCACTGGCGATTGCTACACTGGCCACATTCGCATCCGCCACCGACTACAGCGCCACTTTGGGAAACGAATACCTGCTTGTCACCGGCGACTCGTTGGTGCTAGGCGACTGGTCAGTCAAGGTTGTGGACATGGCCCCGCCGCAGGCGATTGCCGTGCGGGTTTACGAAAAGGGTTCCGAGCGGCTTGGCTTCAGCAGGCTCCAGCAAGGCGTGGTGCTCGACTTGAGTTTTGCCAGCATCGAGCTAGTCAACTTCACTGCCGACAACCTCCGCGCAAGGGTGCTTTTGACCGCCCCAGGGGGGCAGTCCAACCAAACAGGCAACGCAAGCCCGCAGGGAACCCCCGGTGGTACTGGAGCAGGCGGGCAGGGGCTGGATGCCCTCAACTCAAGCGCTGCAGCCGCCGCGCCGGTGAGCGAAACAGCCAACGAAACGAGCCGGGGCTATCCTGAAGCAAAAGCACCGGTTGAAGACGCAAGCAACTCTTCCTGCAAAGGACTGTATGTGCCGGAAGCCATGGCAATTGTCACGCAGAACGACGTGGAGCCCGGCACGCGCGTCGCGGTGCTCATAGAAGATTCCATTGACTTGGCTCCGCTTGCCACCCGGCA
>CAZPDD010000046.1:0-8577 GCA_964585235.1 Microcaldota archaeon
CATCGGCACTTCCTGCAGCCAGCGCTTTGCAAAAGGCAGCAGCTTGTAGTCTTCGGCGACTATATCAAGCACGCGCCTGCTTGCCTGCAGCCTGACGGGCTTGGCTTCGGCGAGGGAGTAGATTTCGCAAAAAGCCTCGTCGTCGCGAACGCGGCCTTCGCCCGTGCTTGCAAACGGCTCGACGGCATAGGCCATTCCTTCCTCAAGCACGCCCCCGCCGTGGCTGCCGACATTAGGCACTTCGGTGCCAGCGTGAAGCTCCCATTGCTCCAGCGAATGGCCGCACAGGTTCTCTATTGGCTTGAAGCCGAACTTCCTTATTGTCTTTTCAATTTCCCCGCCAACCGCGGCAGTGCTCACGCCCGCCTTCATCACGCTCAAGGCATTTTGCAGGGCGAGTTCAACCGCCTCCACCATCTTGCCGTTCTCGCCGCCAAAATCAACTGTGATGGAATTGTCGACAATGAAGCCGTCGGCGTGCGCACCGAAGTCAATCTTGAGCAAGTCCTTCTCTCCAATCGCCCGCGTGTCGTCCGCGGCGGGCGTATAGTGCGCAGCGTGGTTGTTCGCACTCAAGTTGACTGGAAAAGCGAGGCTTACCCCCTGTTCGCGCAGGAACGCCTCTAGGGACTCGGCAAGGTCGACAAAGCGCACGCCGGGTTTTGCAAGTTCGCGCGCCTTGACCCTCGCCTTGGCGCACGCCCCGCCTGCCTTCACGTAGGCAGCAACCATCTCCTCGAAATCCTTCTCCTCATCGTTATCTTCAATGTGCTCGTGTTCTTCGATTTCGTCCAAAACTCATCAACTCCACAACTATGCCTTCCTTACGTGAAACTCGACTTCATTGCCTAGATGGTGATAGTAGATGCTGATTCTTTTCTTGTTGGCGTAAGGCCGCAGTACTTCGCGAAGTGCATCTAGGTTATGCGTCACGCTTTTTTCGTGACCCGGAGTGTATTCGTCTCCCTTAAACCAGACTGAAAACCCCTTTGAAATATCGCCCGGTTTTTGCGGGGCCTCATCACGGAATTCAAGGTGGTGCTTAGAGGCGTTTTCCTTGATGAAATTCCAAATATGCTCCAACTCCTACCACTCGCCAAGGCCTTTTTGCGTGCTTTTCGTCTTGATGTCCTCCTCGCTCACGCCAAGCGCGCCGAGTATCTTCAGCACGGCGGGCATCACCTGGTTATTTACGTAATAATCAGCATCATAATCCTTCGCAAGCTCGAGCAACTGCGCTTTTTCGCTTATTGTCTTGCCGGTTTTTGTAATCACGTATTCCACTAGCGCGTGCTCGTCAACTCGCTTTCCTGCCGCCCGCGCGTTTTGCACCGCCCCCAGCTCCGGCGACTTGACGGCATAGCTGCCGGCGCTTTTTCTTAGTTGCGTGCGTATTGTGCATTCTGCAATCCCGACCTTGCCCTCTCGCAGGTCAACGACGGTTTTGCGCACAAGCGCCAGTGCTTTTTTCAGGTCACCGTCTTTTAGCAGTATTTCAAGGACTTTGCGCTGCGTGTTGCGCGCAACTGCGCTCCAGTCGCGGCGCACGAGCTCGAAGCCGCGTATCTTGATTGCGCCCGCGTCGTTGATGAGCGCGTACTTTTTCCTCGCGCCCTTCTCCTCCTTATCGTGCTTCTTTCCCACGAAAATGCCGCGCGGGTAGAAGTCCTCAAGTTCAAGCTCCATGCGGCCTGGCAGGTTTTTATTCACCTCGGCCATGAATGACTTCGCATCCTCGCGGGTTTTTTTCTCAAGCTGGAGGAAGCAACTGTCTGTGTTGTGCAGCAGGATTTGGCCGCAAGAATCCACGAACATGTGAGAGTCCTTCACGGCCAAGTCGTAAACATACCCGTCGTATTCCTCTTCCGTTACTTTCGTAGTTTCCCTTGAGTTGTGGGCCGAGCAGGTTGTCAGCGTATAGCATTTCTTTGAAGGCCTGTATTTTATGCCGTATTTCTGGCCGAGTTGCGTCATCAGGAGGGACAGGCCGCTCGCAACCTGCAGCGACTTTGTAGTATACCTGAAGTTTTGCTTCACATAATCTTCCGAATACCTAATGTCATTTGTCCTCGACCCGTCGCCCTTGACCATTTCCTCAATGAGCATCAGCTTGTACTTGTCCGGCACGTGGTAAATGAAGTCAGGGAGCTTTTTCCCAGCGCTCTTCTGGCCGCAGAACATCTTGAAGAAAACGGCCGAAAGCTGGTTCATCATCTGGATTTTTCTCGTCTTGTCCTCGTACTGCACGGTTCGCATAAAGCCGCTGGCCGTATGGTGGTAAGTCAATTCCCTTATTCCGGGATTGCTTGCTACGATTCCTGCTTGCGCGTTTTCAAAAAGATTCAGATAATCGCACTGAAGTGATTCGAGCCACGGCACGTTCCCACAGGAGATGCTCGCGCCCAGCCTGTTGGCAGTCGTTTCTGCAGTCGAGGAACTGCCTTCAGCGATGTAGGCGCCAAGCAGCCTGCAAAGCGACTCGAATTCTTTTGAACCGACTTTAATGAACCTTTTTACCTTGACTGTTCTCTTCCTGTTCGTCCAGCCGAACCATGCCTGTGCTTCGTCGCATTTTACCGTTGCAGTCTTAATCCGATTTTTGTAAAGCTTGCTTGCCGAGTAGTTCTTAAGCACCTCGTAGACATCAATAACGTCAACTTCCCTTACGGCCGGTATGGAAGAAACGCGAGCCATTTTTTTGCCCCGCAAGTCATTTGGCTTTGATTCCGTGAGCCCGCCGCCCGCGAACGTCATGAGCGAATGGTCTTGCGTGACCCTAGTCTCGCCGAATTTCTGCCCCGCCCTGAAAATTCTTTTATTAGTCCGGTGCCGGATTATCCCCTCCACCACACTCCACTTCGGCTCAAGGCTTTCCGGGTCAACAGTCAAGGCCTTTACTCCCGGGGGCCGTATAATTTCCTTTTCGCCCCTCTTTTCGACACTTGCCTTGTTTTCCTCAAACAATTCCTCGATGTTTCTTATTCGTACAAATCCCTGCGAGTCCATTATGGTGACGTACCTCTCTGCGGTTATACTGTCGCCATATAATACCTTGAACCCGTTTTCCTCGGCCTTTTGCATCGTGTCCTGTATGTATTTGCGCGCAAAGGCGGTGATTGCCTCGCCGCACTCGCGCGAGTAATACCGCGAACGCGCATACACTAGGTAGCCGTAGGTACTGTTGGCTAAAATCTTCAAGGCCCACTGGCGGGCGTCAAGCTGCTTGTGCTCCTCGCTGCCTTTCTTGAGCTTCTTCAACTCGCCCTTGAGTCGGCTCCTTTCATCAAGCACTTTTTCAAGGGTTTCGGGCACGAGGCCCTTTTTCTTTTTGCAAAAGCGCGCGCCAGTTGGCGCCACGTGCGCAGATTCTCCCGGGCAGCAGTTGCAGTTGAGCGTCGCGGGGTCGATGTTGTGCGAAACTATGATGGATGGGTAAAGCGAGCGGAAGTCGAAGACAGCGATATTTTCATAAAGCCCGGGGGAAGGGACTTTCACAAACCCCCCCTTGATCGCATCATCAGCCCGCGCCTGCACTGCTGCATAATCCGGCTTGTTTGGCACGATTTCCCCGCGTTCAAAAGCCCCCCGCATAAGCAGGCTTTCGACGAGCTGGCCGGGGGTGGCCCGGGAGACTTCAAACAACGGCATTCGCGTCACCCTAGCGGCTGCGATGTCGAGGGGGAGTGTGAATTCCATCACTTTTTTGCAGGCAAGCGCGTCCGCAAGCGAATAGTCCAGAAGGTGCGACAGCCCCGGGCCGCCGGCGTCCCATGTCTTCCAAATGTCCGTCTTCGTCGTATCCAGCTTTTCCTCGCCCGTCAGCGTCGCATACACTGCCCCGAGTGTGAGGCGGGGGAACTTGAACGCGCCGATGAAGTTGAGGCGCGAGGTGGTGTTGAACACGTCGTAGTGGATGCGGCCGGAAAGCCGCGCGCGCCTTCGCAAGCCCAGTTTTTTGACAACTATCCTGCTGTTTTTGCTTCTTCCGAGGTTGAAATCCGCCTTCAGCACCCGGCTGCGCTCGAGCAAGTATGGCAGGTCGAACTCGTCGCTGTTGTAACCGGCAAGCAAGTCGATTTTCTCGCTGCGTACGAGGGCGGCGAATTCCTCGAGCATCGCCTTTTCGTCCTTGACCTGCTTGACGAACTTCTTGTTGAAATGGTCTTTGGCATAAGTGATGACCCCGTGCTTTTCCTTTCCGTCGCCAATCGCATAGCTTATCATAATGGCCGCTTCTTTCGCCGGGTTTGGAACCCCCCCGGTAGTCCGCGTTTCAATGTCGAATGCAAGGGAGCGCAGGGGAGGCATTTTCGCGAACGCCTCTTCGGATGGAAGTTGGTTGTGGTGCCTAACTGTCCGCTCCCCAATTTCCCAATCTATGAGCGATTCAGGCACTAGGCCGGTGTCAAGCAAAAAGCGCCTAGCAAACGGGATGTTGTGCTCGAAAGCCTGCCCAAACTGCTTGACTTCCTCGCGCAAGGCCGGCACATCGGAAGGGTTGGAGCAAGTTATTTTAAGCACTTTCGTGGGCTTTCCAAACAGGCTTTTTTCCGCTTCCTCCACCCGCTTTGCCTTCACCTGCTTGTCGCGCTTGAACGCCCGGGTCGTCTCGATTTTCTTGGCAACCCCATGCAGGTCGGGGCTTGACGGCAGGAGGTAGAAATAGGGCTCGAAGGGCGCAAATGCGCTCATGCTCTTTCCGCCCGGCGTCTTTAGGAACAGCCGCAGCCCGCTTTCGCCCTTGCGCATGAGGGGCTCGACGTCAAGCAAGTAGGCCTTCACAGTTATTCCTTTTGTCGACAAACGCTTAAAACCAGTGTTCCGCGATTGTTTTTTAACCCCGTTTTCCCTAATGCCTTGCGATACGAAATGGCTGGCAAAACCGACGCGATAGAGTCCATCTTGGCGGACTTGCACACGCTTGACTCAAAAATCGGGCTGATTGCGCAAAAGCTCAAGACAATGGAGCAGAACGAGGAGGTCATCGGCCGCACGCTCATCGCGCTTAACGGCAGGCTGAAAAAGTCCGAGGAGCAGCTTGCATTGGGGGGCGCAGGCTCGCGCCAGGCGCAAGGCGCCCAGTCGAGCAGCGAGGAATTGGAGAAGAAATTCGCGACGAAACAGGACTTCAAGGAGCTTCGCTACGTTCTTGACACGATAAACCCGCTTGAGTTTGCAACAGTCTCGCAGGTACGCGAGCTGATCGCCGAGCGGCTGAAGGACCTCGGCACCGAGTCAAAGGACCTGAAAAAGCGCCTTGAAGAGCAGGGCCCCGGCGGAAAGGCCTCGTCGCTTTTCAAGAAAATCTGAAAGAAACTATATTAAGCTCGAATGCATTCTGGGCTCATGGTGCGCATTCCATTCATTCGTCCAAAACCCTCCCAGCCAATCCGCCCCCGCGAGTATTCTCTTGTCGAATTCTTGAAAAATATTCAAATCAGCAGCCGCGAGCCTTTGGTAGATTTCCCCCATCATGCTGCGGGCTGGGACTACATGGCGCAAACTGAAATTGTGCAAGTCGATGGCAAGCGAGCGTTTTCTTTTGTTCCGTTTACCGGAAAAAAGGTCCCGGAGCACGAATCCGAAACTGGCACGCTGGAGTTCTACCGCAAGCTCAAGCTCTTCAAAAAAGTCCCCGGCCGCGGCAATTACGAGCGCACTGGCGCAACCTTCCACTTCACCACTGAAGCCGGGCATTTGAAAACCGTGGACGGGCCGGCATATGAGCTGAAATTACCGGCTGATATTGCCCCCCGCCACGGGGGCCAGTCATACTTGCCTTTTCACGGAGGGGCGCTTGCTTTTGTGAACCACGAGAATGGGCTGGACGGCTATGCGGTTTACGATAATTATTCCGGCCTGTTGCACCCCGGACCTAATAACGGAAGGTTTTGGCTCAAGCTGACGCAAGAAAACCTGGACAATACCTTGGCGCTCCTTGCAAAAGAAAATGGATTTAAAATGCTACCAAAAGGCAGCCAATATACCTTCTCAAAGCCTGAGTTGCTTGCACGAGGCAAGCGTTCGCTTCCCATAAGCAGCGCATCTACTGAAGCTACGGACACCTCGACCCTTCCCCGAGCTTCACGAGAGCAAAGAGCACCATTGGATAAGGTCACTCTTCCTGTTCCCAAGGGAAAGCCGAAAGAAAACAAGCCTTGAAATTACTTTACCGACGCCATTTCCGCACAAGCCGTGTAAGTAGGCCGCAGGACGAATCGCACGGGCTTTTCGCCTTCGCGCGAGGCCACCACTTCCCCCCCAACTAGCTCAAGCCGCAGGGAAGGGCTTTGCAAAAGCTGGAGGTCAAGTTCGTGTTCCGCGTGGAGTATGAATCCGATTCCCGCGTCGCGCGCGTTTGCAATCAGTTCGAGAACGTCGCCGTAAACGCCCGTCAAGTCCGCCTCGAAGGCAACTACTGCCCGCAGCTTTCGCGCCTTTTGCAAAGGCATCGAACGCAATAGCGAAGAGACTGCCAAGTGCTGGGCGGTCTCGCCAAACCCGCTGGCGTTCACGTGGAAAACCTTTCCAATTCCGTCGTGCCACGGGACGAGCAAATCGTTCTCGCCCATTTTGGCAAATACTCGCGGCATCGTCTTGTCAACAACCGCAAGCGCCCGCACTGCCTTGCTCACGTCGTAGGCCGTGAAGCCGGTCGCATCGCCGTGAAAACCGGCCACGCTTTCAGACAGCTCCGCAATGCCGTGCTTGGGCCGCTCGTCCCACGCCGCCAGAATCACTTTGCCGGCTTGCGTGCCGTCAAGGCCGAGCGATTGGACAAAAAGCCCGGAGTCGACCAGTTCGAGGTCGATGAAAAAACCGTTTCCAAGGCGGTAGTCCTTATAGGGAAAGCCAAGCGGCATTGGCGTCATGCGGTTGCGCGTAAAATCCTTCGTATCTGCATTGGCTTTCGCAAAGCCCGCAAACGCCTCTGTCGAGTCGAAGAGAAGCGCCGGCACGTCGTTAGTAAGCGCAGCCTCCGCAAGAACGTGCACCGCATGCAGCCGGGAGTCACGGCTGCCGCCCACAACTGCAACTGCCGAAAGAGCGGACAAAGGGACTGCAACGGCCTCGCCGGAGGCGGTAAGCCCGAGGGGTACACGCTGCTCGCGTGCATCGCTTTGCTGGACCGGAACTGAAGACGGGTTCAGGAGTGAAAAGAGCAGGAATGGGTCGCCCAATAGCGCCTGGGCCTCTTCCTCGGTTGCGCCGCTCAGGTCAGTAGACTTAGCGCGATAGGCCTCGGCAATTTCAGATGCCGCCTTTGCCATTGCCTTGACTTCGGCCACTTGCCGGCCAACCGTCTCCACCATGGCGGCCTGGGAATACTCCGAGTAAGCGGGCGTGCTTCCGATGAGGACGAATCGCTTGCTTCCTTCCTGCGAGTGCTTTTCTATTGCAGTGTATTCCTTTCGCTGGGCGGACGCCGCCTTGCTCAAGTCTGCATCGGTCAAAAGCGCCTTTTTCACTACAGTAAGCACGCCCGTCACTTCCTCGCCGTGCTTTTCAAACACCGACAAAAGCAACAGCCTGTCGGGGTTGATGTAAATCGTGGTGGGATATCCGCTCCACTCGCCGTAAGACAGCCGCTTCCACGGGCCGTAAGGCAGTTCCAGGTCCACTGCATTGCATTAACACAACTAGGGATAAAAAGCCTTGCTGCATTAATGT
Source organism: Microcaldota archaeon (assembly GCA_964585235.1). GTDB lineage: Archaea > Micrarchaeota > Micrarchaeia > Norongarragalinales > UBA97 > JAGVFW01. The sequence continues at coordinate 7,672 of CAZPDD010000046.1, forward strand.
CCTGCGTGATTTTGCAATGGCAGACTTGACGCAGGCAATACGCGAAATGTCCGCAAAAGGAATGAGCGAAGCGGAGGTCATCTCAAGCCTGAAAGACCTCGGCGTGCGCGAGCCGGAAAAAAAATTCCGCGACGCAATGTCCCCCGCAGTGGTTTTTCCGGCGCCCCAGCAAGGCAGGAGCGTCAGGGCGCAGCAGGTGGAAGAAAAAATTTCCCCCGAGCCTGCTTCGGCAAGGCCGCCGCGGCCTCAAGCCAGCGAGCCGCCCGAGGCTGTTGAAATTACGCCGCCAGCGGAAGTGATGGAAAAAGAACCTGCTTCAAAAAGCGTGGCCGCTGCCAAGGAAAGCCCTTCATCCTCCGGCGACAAGCTCGACGACGCCATTGCGCTTCTAAAAGCGCTTCAGGAAATCAACAAGAAAATCCTCGAGACCAACCGCGACATTTTGTTGCGGCTGAGGTAATTTATTTCCTCTATTCGCGTTGCTTTTCCTTGTTTTTTTCAGCCAAAGCTCCGAACTTTTGCAGCAAATACCCGACAGTATACAAGCCGTCTGTTTTTATTCCTGCCTTTGTGAGGAACTCAACCATTCTGTCGTCCATTGGAGATTGGTAAAGCACTTTGATATCCGCTCCACCCCGTCCTTGGTTTTTAAAATGTTCGAGAACTTTTACTACAAAAGCCGCTCCGAAACCCTTGCCGCCCTCTTCGTAACCGGGCATCCGTTTGCCACTCTTTACCGCAGTAACCGTTGGGTAAGGGTAAAAAGATTCGTGAACTAGGAACCCGCGGGGATCCCAAATAAATCGCTGCATTCCTGCTTGTTTAGACAATCCTTTTTCTTTCCATCCTATTCGCGGCTTACCCTTAGCGCGCTTTATTTCAGCGTTCTCCAGCTCTCCCAAGTTA
>CAZPDD010000047.1:0-8480 GCA_964585235.1 Microcaldota archaeon
GTGCCCCCCCAATTCCCTTTCACAAGACTGCCTAAGCCGTGCGGTATTTCTTCGCGAGCTTGCCTATTTCCTTAACCTGCTCTTCGGCTAGCTCGAACTTCGCCGACTGAAGCACGAGCTTAATCTCCTCGTCCTTGCGCGGGAGCAGGTCTATGAATGCGACAACCGCCTGCTCCGGCAGCTTTGCTATCTTGCCGAGCTCGCCGCGGAATTCCTTTTCCTTGGCCTCTGAAAGCTGGGCGAACTTCTCGGCGTAGTCAAGGGTGTTCACCTGCTCGTAGCCAAGCTCGACGCCGGCGGCCTCCTTCTTGCGCTCCGCCAAAAGCTCGCGCACTTGCGAAAATGAAATGGGCTTGCTTTCAAGTAGCTTCATAAAAATCCCTCTCCCCCCTTGTTCTATTGCCTTACGCAGTTTCAAGGTGCTCGTCGCTTATGACAAGCGTCTTGGTCTTGCCACCCATGCGGACGGCCACCTTGTACGAACCGCCCTGCATGCCGACGACTTTTCCAATCAGGCTGTTGAAACGCAAGTGCGGCCTGCCGTTTTTCGTCGCGGGCGAAGCGCGCAGGCGGACTGCCGAACCCTGGGCAAAGGAAGACAGGCGCTGGCGGACTGAAAGCCTGCCTCGTTTCTTGAGGTTGCGGCTTTGCTTGCTGTTAGGACCGTGAGAACGCTGCATGGAAAAGAAACACCACCGAATACTGCGAATTGATTTTGCAGCAAACAAGTATATATACCTGAAACCAGAATAGCCGCCCCCCGCAGGCGACGGGGCGGCGACGTGCGCAAGGCACCTTTCACGGGTTTAAATACCTTTTTAAAGCACGGGCGGCAGAGTATATAAAGGTGAGTTGAAAAATGGCAAAACCCGCTAAGACCGAAGTACGGAAGAAGCAGAAAATCAACACCAGTTTCAAGGTCGAGAACATAGTCGCGAGCGCGAACTTGATGGTCGAGCTTGACCTGTTCAACATCGCGATGGAAGTGCCCAACGTCGAGTACGAGCCCGAGCAGTTCCCCGGCGCAATCATGAGGCTGAAGGACGTCGGTACGACGCTGTTGCTCTTCAAGAACGGCAAGATAATCTGCTCGGGTGCAAAGAGCGAAAAGCAGATTGCCCAGTCGATAAAGAAGGCCGCCGAACTGTTGAAGGACTTCATTTGAAGCCCTCTTTCCCTTTTTCTTTTCCCAACTAGCGCCAGCCCGGCAAAAGCCCGAATTGCGGCACGCCAGGGCGCAAAGCGGCGGTTTTGGGGCTTTGCTTGCCGTCCGGCAAGCCACTGTGGCTTGAGGGTTTAAAAAGGCCTTTCGGCTCCAACTCTTGCGGGAAGCATTCCTTCGCCCTCGTGCAGGAACCGTCCCGGAGTTGGTGTCAAATGGCTAAGAATAAGGACGAAAATGCCGTCAACGCGGCTGTTGTTGAAGAAACCGTGCCCGTCATTGAGATTGGCGGACCGGCAAAAGTTGCTGATTTTAAGGAAGAGAAGAAGGCGAAGAAAAAAATCACCACTATTGACGAGCTGCCGGGCGCGGGCGACGCTACTCTCACGAAACTGCGCGACGCGGGCTACGACTCCCTGCAGCAAATCGCCTACGCAATGCCCTCCGAGTTGTCGGAAGTTGCGAGCTTGGGCGAAGGCACTGCGGCCAAGTTGATTAATGCCGCGCGCGAGGCGCTTGAGCTTGGTTTTGAAACCGGCACGCAAGTGCTTGAGCGGCGAAAGACAATAGGCAGGATAACGACTGGCTCAAAAGAGCTTGATGCACTCTTAGGCGGCGGGCTTGAGACGCAGGCGATAACCGAAGCATTTGGGAAGTTTTCCTCAGGCAAGTCGCAGCTTGCGTTCCAATTGTGCGTGAACGCGCAAATGCCGATTGAGAAGGGCGGGCTTGCGGGCGGCGTCATCTTTGTCGACACGGAAAATACGTTTAGGCCCGAGCGCATCGCGCAGATTGCAAAGGCCAAGGGAATGGACCCCGACGCGGTGCTGCAAAACATCCACTACGTACGCGCGTTCAACAGCGACCATCAGGTGCTTTCAATAGAGAAGGCCGAGGACCTCGTGCGCGAGAAGAACGTCAGGCTCGTCATAGTCGACTCGCTGATGAGCGCGTTTAGGAGCGACTATGTAGGAAGGGGCGAGCTTGCAGGCAGGCAGCAGAAGCTCAACAAGCACCTGCACGCGCTGCAGCGGCTTGCCGACATCTACAACCTCGCAATCTACCTGACAAACCAGGTGATGGACCGGCCGGACATACTGTTTGGCGACCCGACGGCACCTGTTGGCGGCAACGTGCTTGCGCACCTCTCTACCTACCGGCTCTACCTGCGCCGGAGCAAGGAGACGCGGCGCATTGCAAAGCTGGTTGACTCTCCAAACCTGCCCGACGGGGAGTGCATCTTCGCAGTCACGGAAAACGGCGTGGAAGACCTGGAAGGCTGAACACAGCAAGCAGTGAAGCGCTGATGCGCAGAGCTTGGATTTTAGTTTAAGGTAATTTCATTGGTAATCTTTGAAACAAAGGTCAGGGATATCGGCGGGAAAGCTTGGATCATCATCCCCGAGAAAATTCTTAAAAAAGAAAGAATGAAAGCGGGGGATACTGTAAGAATTGCGGTCTATGGGAAAGTCGGACGAAAAAACTCGTCATTCAGAGAAGGTTTTGAGATGTTTAAAGGCCTGGATTTGAAGGCCTTCAAAAAGCAGCACGAAGAAGATACCCGCGGCCACTGGCAATGAATCTAGTGAAAAAAGTTGGCCTTGCCAGTTTGCTGGCTTTTTAGAAAAAGCCTTTTCTAACTTCGACTCGACTTCCCTACCGAGTGAACACGTCGTAGAAAATCTTGCAGAACTGGTTCTTCGCATCCTCAAGCGCCGCACGGCCGCCGGGCGTGAGGGCGTAGATTTTTTCCTTTCCCTTTGTCGCCTTCACGACTATGGCGCGCTTTTCGGAAAGCTCCTTTAGCGCGGGGTAAAGCGTCCCGGGGTTGGGCCGGATGCCCTTGCGCCGCTCAAGCTCGGTCGCAAGCTCCGCCCCGCTCATCTCGCGCTTGTGCAACAGCCACAGGATGAGGAAGGAAAGAAAGCCCCGCATGTCACAGGCGCCCTCGCAATCGCCACGTGAGTGAAAGCCCATCGGAAGTATTGGGTAAGCAATAACCTTAAATATATCTATTGGCTATCCAATATTGCACTTCCAATAGGAAGGCGCGAGGTGGGGAAAAATGATGTACGGAAGGCAAATGGAAGCGTGCGGCTACGCGTGCAGCGCGCCAAGCTATTCAGCAGCGCTTGCGCACTGGGCGAAGGTCGAGCTTCTAAAGGAAAAGGTGAAAAAAAGGCTCGACGAGAAGCACGGCAAGCAGCTTGACAAGGTGGCCGACTTGATAGTCGAGCTAATCGACGAGCGGGCAAAAAGCCAGGAGGAGCTTGAAAGCAAGCAGGACGAGCTTGAGGACGAGCTTGGAGAGCTTTCGGGAATGGAAGGGCAGGAAGATGAGTGAACTTTCGGCGGAGGCGGGCTCGCCGCCTCCCCGCTTTCCATTCTCCCCGTCGCCAAGCCCCTCGCTACCGCAGGGAGCGGACTAGAATTCGCGGGCCAATTTCACCGCCCGCGGCAGCTCTTCCAAAAGCTCGCTGGCGGTGAAGCCAACTCCCCTGCGCTCTTTCAACAAGTCGCCGGCAAAGCCGTTGGCAAAGGCGGCTGCGCAGGCGCTAAGGAAGAGGTCGTTCTTGCACGCGAAGGCGGCGAGCAGGCCGGCGAGGACATCGCCGCTGCCGCCTTTTGCCATTCCCTCGTTGCCAGTCAGGTTGCGGGCAAAGCGGCCGGTTGCGCCGTCGGCAATGAAGCTTTCGGGATGGCCTTTTAGCAGGACGACGCACTTGTGGCGTTTGGCCATTTGCACGCAAGCCTCCTGCGAGGCGACAGACCCGAAGAGCGCCTCGAATTCGCCCGCGTGGGGCGTGACGCAAACGAACTCGTTGAGCAATTCCTTGTCGAGCACGCGAAGCGCGCCGGCGTCGAGAACGAACTTTTTGTTCATGGCAGGCTCCTTGTTGTGGCAGAATTTTTTGAGGAGGTTGTTGACAAGTTTCTTGCTTGACGCATTAGTTTCCATTCCCGGGCCGACGAGAATGACGTCCGACTTGGCGCAGGCTTGCTCAATTGATTTTGGCTTTAGCGAGATGAAGTCCGTGCTTGCAAGCTTCATCCTCTCAAGCAGATTGCCGTTTTCCCGCGTGCTTGAAAACGAGACGAGGCCGCAAAAGTGGCTTGCTGCCTTAACGCTGTTGATTGGCGCTCCGTGAAACTCCCTGCTGCCGCCTATCACTAGCACGCGGCCGTTGTCGTTCTTGTTGCTCCCAACTGCCGGGAAGGCTAGGCCCTGCACGTGGCCCGGGCCAGTCAGGTTTTCAAACTCAGCTGGAATGCCGATTGAAACGGCTTTCGCAACCGGCGTTTTGGCAAGCGTGAAGGAAAGCGTGTGCTCGGCCTTGACTGCGCCGGGAAGGCCAAAACCGGTTGGAACGTCGGCGGAAATTACTTTCGCCGGAAGGGAGTTGATTTTTTGCACCGCAGTGCGGATGGGTTCGGCAAGCTCGCCCGACTGGCCGATGCCAAGCAGGCAGTCGAGCACCACATCGAACTTTTCCATTTCCGAAGAGTGCCTTTCAAGCTCCTTGCTGTCGAGGATGACTATTTTCTTGACAGAGCTTGTTTTTTTAAGAACTGACCAGTTGAGGCGCGCCTCGGCCGTGCGGATTTCATCGGGTTTGCCGAGGAGAAAGACTGTGACGAAATGGCGGTCGATGGAAAGCCAGCGGGCGGCGGCAAAGCCGTCGCCGCCGTTGTTGCCGGTGCCGCAGAAGACGCCAATGCGCTTGCGCATGCCGTATTTCTCGCGGACAAAACGCGCGAGCTCGCGGCCGGCGTTCTCCATCAACTGGGAGACTGAAATGCCGTAAAACCGGGCATTTGCCTCGAGAATGCGCGATTCGACTTCGTTCAAGCTTTTCGACCCAAACCCACTGCTAACTAGAATTGGGTTGCCAGCACTAAAAAGCTTGCCTACGGCGCTTGACGATGAGCGACAGGAAGTTAGACAATCGTGGAACATTTGTTACTACTGAAAAGTTTATATATGATGGGCAGCATAAGAAGTATAAGGAAGGCGAAACGAAGATGGCTCAACTGAACGTTCAACAGATGAAGCGCAGCGTGCAAAGCGGCGCCGTCAAGGTGGCAGAAGGCCACGACGGCGGGCACGCAGACGGCCACGGCGCGCAGGCGCAAGCAGCGCCGGGCCAGGCCGGACAGGAATACCGCTTCACTCCGGTCCCAATGTTTCTTCCAACGCGCACTTTCGGCCACAACATGGCAAGCGTGGTGACGCGTCAGAAATTCCTTGACACGAACATCAGCTGGTGGCTGCGCTGGCGCACTACGAAAGTGGCTGCCATTGCAGTCGGCGTCCTGGCAGTTGTCCTCATCCCGATTAACGTTTACCTCGCGGCCGGCGCAGGCCTTGGCGCAGGATGGCTTTACGGCCAGTACATCTGGTCGAACTTCTACGTCACGCAGCTTCTTGGAAAGCGCAGGCTTCTTGAAAGCACTTAGGGGTTGAAAAAATGTCCGACTATGTGCACCCGCAACCGACTTACGGCGACCTGATGACGCAGCAGGATGTCAACGCCGGCTCGCAGTCCCAGGCAACCCGCCTGTTCAGCGACAAGGCCAAGCAGGAGGGAAGCGAATACCTAAGCACGATGCTTCCACTTGACCCAAGGCCCGACCTGCCGCCAAACATGCGCAACTGGACCCGCTGGAACTACGTGGAGGAATACGCGGGCTATTGGAAGTACGAGCAGGTGACGCGCCTCATGGGAATCGCCTTGCTTGCGCTTGGCTTCATCACGCTCAACGTCTTCACCCCGGGTGCGCTTTTGATGATTGCGGCAAGCGGCCGGCTCCTTGACCTCTCCTGGTGGTATAACTTCATCGTCCACAAGTTCGGAAACAACAGGTCCCTCGTGCTCATCGACTAAGGTGTAAAAAATGGAAAACAACCGCGACTTGAACAACTTGAACGTGGGGCAAAACCCCGCGCTTCACCCCGACCCCGTAACGGCATTCGGCTCCTTGCTTGAGGACTTCGGCCTCGCGAAAATCGCCATGCCCGAAGAGGCGCACGTGCCCTTCGACAAGGCAATGAACGGAACTGCGCTGAGCTTCCTCGCGCCCGACTGGATGGTGTGGGCCGCAATCGGGGCAAGCCTCGTCTACAGCGCGATTAAGATGAAGTTGATCTAAAAATGACCGACGCACACAACGGACACGCGATTCACTACGACACGACCGCCAACATGGGCGTCGCCAGCGTGACGGCCGACCACAAGACCACTTTCGTCAAGGACACCACCCGCCTGGAGTTCCTCGAGCGCTACATCCCCTACTGGAGGCTCTCGCGCCAGTACCGCGCGTATTCGCTCATGCTTGCCTTCGTAGGAATCGTAATGCTCATCAGGTCGCCAATACTGGCCGCGCCGGCTTTCGCGGCCGCGGGGTACTTCCACGTTGCCGGAAAGCTAAAAGCATGGTATGCGCAGGGCGCTTACGCCGACCACAGGACCAACATTCTTGCAGACTAGGTGAAAAAAATGGCTTCCCTCAACGAACTCAAACTCAAGCTCGGCGGCGGACACGCCGACGGCCACGAGGCTGGCCACGGGGCGCAGGAGGAACATGCGTTCATCCCGTACTTCGTGCCAATGGGCCGCGGGCATGGAAGCGAGATAATCAACTGCGCCGGCAAGCAGGTGCCCGTGCACACCACCGACGTCATCCGCCGTGGCGACATGATGTGGGAGAACCTCGACTCAAGCATGCGCAGCGGCAACTTCGCCGCGGTATACAAGGCCTACTTGCTGGCAGTAGCCTGCTTTATCATCACGCTAGTCACTGCTTTCTTCAACGTCTACGTGGCGGGCGCCTTCGCGTTTCTTACGGGCTACTACTGGAGCGAGCGCATGCTCAACAGCGCATGGGGCATCGCATGGTACAAGGGCAAGTCCATGGTCTACACGGTATAGGGTGAGAAAAAATGGAACAGTTCAACGACCACATCAGGGAAACGACCGTCTTTACCGACTTCAAAAAACCCCTCATTGCACGCACGACGCGCTGGGAGTACATGTCGCGCTACTTCCCGCTTTGGAAGGACGTCATACGCCACAAGGCCTACATGTACCTGCTCATCCTCGTCTCGGCGTATTTCCTTTTCACTACGCCCTTCCTGGCAGTCCCGTGCCTTGCCGGAGTCGCATACTTCTACTCGCGCATCAAAATGGCCTCAAGCCGGCTTGTCAGCACGAGGAAGGTAATGATCAACCACTAAAACGGGTGAAGTGAAAAGAAGGAGGGAAAACTAGGGCAAAACTCAGGTGAAGGCAATGCCATTGTCGCTTCCGGCAAACGAGTGGCCAGAAAGCGTCGAAACGTAAGGCACCCGCGGGTGCTGGGGCTCGAGGCTGTGCTTGTCAGGCGACTTGGTAAAGTCGCTGTAAAAGGCAACTGCGCCGACTAAGGCGATGCACAAGGCCCAAATGGCCACGTCGCCCATCACAAGCGCGCCAAGCGACGCTACAAGCAAAGACAACTTGAGAAAATTGACTGCCTCGGAATAGCCCCCTCGCATACCCACCACTTCCTGCCCCTTGATTGTAAGTAATATGGGCCGAAGTTGTTATTTAAAGTTCGGGAATTTGGGGAAAGTTGTTACAAAAAAAGATGCATTGTCAAGAAAAGGACAAACTAACCGCGGAAAATACGCTGCAATAGGACAAGAAAAAATTAAAAATTATGAAATCCATAATTAAACAGGACGTGAAAAAAATGCTGCTTGAATTCCTTTTTGGCGTCGGGGTCGGCATCGCGTTTTTCCACGTTGCGGAAGTGCTCTTTCCAATGTACCTCGACCGCAAGTACCGGTGAAACAACATGCCTTTTGAACTGCCTTTGCCGCAAGCCATCCTGACGATACTCGCAGGGCTATACATCATTGGCGTGATTGCGTGGGGCCGCGAGGAGTACTGGAGCGTCTACGAGGACCGCGCGCGCTTCCTGCCCGGAAGCGGGATGTTCCACGGGCTTTTCTACCACGGCGACAAGACCCCCAAGTTTTCAAAAGGCGTCAAAAGCGGCCCGAGCATCACGCCGGGCAACTAGCCGAGGGCTTTGTCGAGTTTTTCTTTTATTTCCTTCAAAAGGTCGCCTGAAGGCCTCCATTTTGAATCGTTGCCGCCCCCGTCATAAGCCCGAATTTTTATGATGTCCCGCATTGCTTTTTGCTCGTCGGGGGAAATGCCGTAAATAGAGTGATATTCTTCTGCGACGGCCGCGTCCTTATTAAAAATCTCGGAGCCAATTTGCGTTATTTCTTTTTCCGTTTATACTTTGGTCGTTTTTATTTTATTTATTT
>CAZPDD010000048.1:0-8293 GCA_964585235.1 Microcaldota archaeon
GAACATGTTGGTAATGCCAAAGACCGTGTCGGGCCGTAGGGTGGAACTGACGACGAACTCTTTTTCCTTTCCAGGAGTGCCTTGCAGCTCGAACTTCATTGCGGTGAAGCGGGTGACTTCGACGGGAAGGGTGTCGGCGTCGCGGATGTCATCCTCGCCAACCGCGTTCTTGTCGTTCACGCAGTAAAGCAGGGGGTAGGCCGCCTGGCGGAGAAAGCCTTTTTGCTTGAACTTATGGAACTGCCATTCGATGAACTTGTTGTACTCCTTGTCCCCAGTTGTGAACTGGCGGGAAAAGTCAAGCGAATAGCCCATGCTTTGAAAGTCGTTGACGAGCTTGACGCTGAAGTAGTTGACGAGATTCCACGGGTCGGAAAAGCTCCGGACGATTTCCGCCACTTTTTTTGAGTCGGTTTCGTAAATGCCTACGTACTCGGTAAACTGCGCTATTGTCTGCTCATCGCCAGCGGCGATTTTCGCGCTTACCGCGAGGACGGGAGTGCCGGTGATGTGAAAGGCCATGGGCCAAAGCACGTTCTCGCCATTCATGCGATGAAAACGCGCGATGACGTCGCCGTTGGTGTACGTGCGGCCGTGGCCGACGTGAAGAAGGCCGGAAACATAAGGGTAGGGGACGGTGAAGAAAAACTTCTTGCGCTTGGCGTCCACAGACGGCTCGAAGGCCTTTTCGGAAAACCAGCGCTGCTGCCACTTGCGGGCAAGGGAAACGAAGTCAAACTCCTGCTGAAGCTCCTGCTGCATAAGACCAATCCAAAACCAGTTTATTACGGCTTGTTAAATTATTTAAACAACGAGTTGGACTAGATGGACTTGTTTTCCTGGGCTGCCGCGGCGGTTTTGCTTTTAGTGCCGCTGCCGTTCCTTCCGCGCAAGGAATTCGCAAAGTGGGCGCAAAAGGCGGCTAGCATGCAGGCGCAGTCGCTTTACCTGCTGTTTGCAAGCGCGTTCGTGCTGCTAAGCGCGCTTTTCTCCTCCCTTTCGCACGTCAGCCTGCCCCAAGCAGGCCTGGAGGAGCTGCCGTTCCTGCTGCTTCTTGCAATTGGGGAGGAGCTGTTCTACCGCTTTTTGGTCCAGCGCAATTTGGGAGCGGGGCCGGCGGTTTTGCTTTACTCGCTTTTGATGCCCCTTGCCTTTGCGCAGGGCTTTAGCCGGTATTTGCTGCTTGCCTTCCTGTTTTTCATCCGCGCGGCGATGGCGACTTTCCTCTCTTCTCGATTCAGCGTGTTCTCAAGCATTTGCTTCCGGCTGGCAACTTTGGTTGCGTCGCTTGCGTTCAATGCAAGCCCGCAGGCGGTAATTGAAATCGCGCTGCTTTCTCTGCCAATCGCCTTTGCGTTGGTTGTTGAGAAAAAACAGAAGGAAGACTTCGGCCTGAAGTTCGACGACCTTCGCCAACAGCTTACGCGAGGGGTGGTTCTGTTCCTGCTGGTGCTTGCGTTGATTTTTATCGAAGCCAACCTGCTTAGCCTAGTTCACTTTGCAGATTCGGCTAAAGTCGCCACTGCGCTTGGAAAACAGAATCTCTTCGGCTTGGCCGTAGTCGTGTTTCTTGCACCTGTTGCGGAAGAACTTTTTTTCCGCGGTTTCCTGCAAAAGCGTTTCGGGGTAATACTTGCCAGTTTAATCTTTGCGGCCTTGCACTACGGGTTTGGAAGCGTGCTTGAAATCGTTGCCGCCCTGACTTTCGCGCTAGTGGCAGGGGATTACGTTAGGAAAAACAAGCTCCTGCTGCCGGCGATTGTCGCGCACTTGCTGTTCAACGCGTATGGCGTGGCGGTAGTGCTATTGCAAGGCGCACGCTAATAGGGAAAGAAAAAAACTGAACTGAACTATTTTTTCAGGGATAATTGTAGCGGTTGGAGCTGTCGGCTGAGCGGGGCCGCGAGCCGCCTCGCGAAGGGCCGCCGCGGTAACCCCCTGAGTGGCCGCCGTGTGAAGAGCCGCTGCCGGAGCTGCTGCCGCGGTGAAAACCGCCGCGTCCGCCACCGCGCGAACCGCCTCCACTGCCTCCCCTAAAGCCGCCTCGGCCGCCGCCGAACCTGCCGCCACCGCCTCGGCCGCCAAAACGGCCTCCGCCGCGGGGCTCTTCGGAATACTTGGCTTCGCGCACGAACTCTGCCTTGCTGTTGTCCGCCTGCACTTCCGTAATGTCGGCGCCGATGCGCTGGCTCCAGCTTTTTAGCCACCTGATTTCCTCAAGGTTGGTCACCATAGAGTAAGCCAAGCCTGTTGCACCCGCGCGGCCGGTGCGGCCAATGCGGTGGAGGTAAACTTTCTCGTCCTCGGGCAAGTCGTAGTTGACAACGAGGCCGACGTCGTCAATGTCAAGGCCGCGGCTAGCGAGGTCTGTTGCGGCGAGAACCTGCGCCTTGCCGCCCTCGAAGTGGTCCATCGCGCGGTCGCGTGAGTTCTGGGACAAGTTGCCGTGAAGGGCGACTGCGTCAAAGCCAAGGCGGTGCAAAAAGCCCGCGAGGCGGTCTGCGCCGTGCTTGGTGCGGCAAAAGACAATTGTCTTGCCGGGGTTGAGCGTCTTGAGCAGGTTGCCAAGCGCGCTGACTTTCATTCTAGGGTCAACGCTCATGAAGTGCTGCTTGATTGCCGTGACGTTGATTTCGTCGCCGCTTGCCTTTATGTACTCGGGCGAGTGCATGAACTTTTGCGACAGGTGGACGATTTCCTGCGGCATGGTTGCGCTAAAAAGCGTAAGCTGGCGGTGGGCAGGCGCGTGCCTTATGATTTTCTCCACGTCGTCGATGAAGCCCATGTCGAGCATGCGGTCTGCCTCGTCAACAACGAGGATTTCAACTTGCGCGAGGCTGATGCTGCCGCGCTCCATGTGGTCAAGCAACCGGCCCGGGGTTGCCGTGAGTATCCGGTGGTGGGATTTGGCAAGCTCGCGAAGCTGGACGCCCATTTCCTGGCCGCCGTAAATGGCGAGCGCGCGGTCGCGGCCGTGCTTGCCAAGCGTGTTGATCTCGTCGGCAACCTGCACCGCGAGTTCGCGGGTTGGCGTGAGGATGAGCGCAACGGTTCCCTGCTTTTGCTTGAAGTTGTTCTCAAGCAAGTGCAGGATGGAGAGGCCGAAGGCGGCGGTCTTGCCCGTTCCCGTCTTAGCCTGCCCGATGACGTCAATTCCCTCTAGGAGGAGGGGGATGGTCTTTTCCTGTATTGGGGTTGGCTCGCTAAAGCCCATTTCCGAGACTGCCTGCAAAAGGTGCGGGGCTAGCCTTAAGTCACTGAACTGCATTTTTGTTTTCACCTATTGAGAAAGAGCCGGACAGCTCCACCGAAAGCAGCTTCTGCTTTGGTCGTCCGCAAATTAATTTTTTGAGGCGTGAAAGCGTCAAAAAGAGCTGTTGGTCTTTCTTAATTAAATTCACTTGCATTATTACTGGCGAAGCCGGAATAAAAGGCTTTGCAAAAGCCATTTTGAAAACAGGAAAATGCGTGATTTGGCAATGAAGCTCGTCTTTGCAACCACTTCCCCGACTAGGAAAAGGGTATTCAAGAAGGAATACCCGTCTGCCGAGTTCGCCGATCCCCGGGGGGTGGATGAGATAATGGACGACCGCTTGCCGGTCACGGAGCTAGTCAAGATAAACGCCTTGGCCAAGGCCCGGGCTGTTGCAAAACGCCTTGAAAGCGGATTGGTCGTGGGAATTGACACCGTGGCATATTTTGAAGGCCACGCGATTGGAAAGCCCGCCAACGCAAAAGAGGCTAGGAAAACCATAGCTGGCTTCGCCGGCAAGTGGCACGAGCTTGTGAGCGGCATTGCAATAATTAATGCCGAAAGCGGAAAGCATGCAGTGGCCGTTGAGAGGACAAGGGTGAAATTCAAGGGGCTTTCTGCACACCAAGTGGACGATTACGTCGCAACTGGCGAGTACGACGGAAAGTCAGGCGCTTACGCCATCCAGGAAAAGGGCGGGGAACTTGTAGAGAAAGTCGAGGGAAGCCGGAGCAACGTCGCCGGCGCTCCGTTAGAGAAAGTCAGGCAGATGATTGGCGAATTTGAAAAGGCTGCGGAAGGGGAATGAAAAAAATGATTATTCTTGCAATAGAGTCAACCGCCCATACGCTGGGCATCGCAGTGGTCGAGTCAACAGCCAAGAAAGCTTCCGCAGTTGACAAAAAAAACACTTTCGTCCTCAGCAATGAAATAGCTCGCGTTCCCGCAGGCAGGCACGGGTTCATCCCCCGCAAGCTCGCCGACCACCACGCCAAAGCGTACCCAAAAGTCTTGAAGGCCGCGCTTGCTAAAGCCAAGGTTTCACTCGGGGACATTGATTACATCGCCTACGTGCAGGGGCCGGGAATCGGCCACTGCCTGCACGTGGGCTTTGTCGCCGCAAAATCGCTATCCCTCCTTCTTCATAAACCGCTCGTGCCGGTGAACCACACGATTGGCCACGTGGAGGTCGGAAAGTGGGCCTGTGAGTCGCCCGACCCGCTAATCGTTTACGTCAGCGGCGGCAACACGCAAATCATCGCCAGGCAAAAATCGGCTGGCGGCAAGAGCTGCTACCACGTTTTCGGCGAGACGCTTGACATCGGGATAGGCAACTTCCTCGACGTGCTGGGACGCGAGTTAGGCACTACGCCGCCAAACGCAATCGGGCTTCTCAAGATGGCGGGAAAAGGAAAAACATTCATCCAATTGCCCTATACGGTCAAAGGCAACAACTTGGCCTTTTCGGGCCTGCAAAGTGCAGTTTTGCGAGCCGGAAAAACAAAGCAAGCTTCTTTGGAAGACTTGTGCTTTTCAGCAAGCGAAGTCGCCTTCTCAATGCTGGTCGAGGCAACCGAGCGCGTGCTTTGCCATTCACGCAACAGGCAACTCTTGCTGGTTGGCGGGGTTGCACAAAGCATGCGGCTGCAGGAAATGTATTCACAGATGTGCAGGCCGCACGGCACGCGCTTTTGTGTCGTTCCCCCCGAGTATGCAGGCGACCAGGCGGCAATGGCCGGCATCGCAGCCGTCAAGCAAATCCTCGCGAAAAAAATTTCCCAGCCCGAAGAGCCGGACCAAAACCTGCGAATCGACTCTGCAACAATTGCAGAGTGAAAGCCAGCGAATAAATAAGACGGACAACCTAATTGTTTCATGAAAACCAAGGTCATGCGAGTGAGTTTGCGCGACCACGAGCGGGTGGGGCGCGCCGTCGAGACTGCTGCAAAGGTCATTACCGAAGGCGGGGTGGTTGCCTTTCCCACCGAGACGAGCTACGGCCTCGGCGCCGACGCGACCAATCCAGAGGCGGTGAAAAAACTCTTTGCGCTCAAGGGCCGCGAGGAAGGAAAACCCGTCCCTATAATTGTAAGCGACTTGCGAATGGCGCGCGAATACGCCGAAATCAACCCCGTTGCGGAAATGCTGGCAAACGACTTCATGCCTGGACCCTTGACGCTCGTTGTTGACAAAAAGCCCGGCATCCCCGACGCAGTTAGCAGCATGGGGATTGCCTTTCGCATCCCAAGCAACCACATTGCGCGCGCGATTGCAAGCGCGGTTGGCAAGCCAGTGACTGCAACCAGCGCCAACCTAAGCGGCGAGCCTGCAATCTACAAGGAAAGCCTCTTGCTTGCGGCTTTTGAGGGAAAAATCCCGTTCATCGTCAGCACGGGAGAATTGACGGCCACGCCAGCAAGCACGGTTGTTGACGTGCGGACACTCCCGCCAAAGCTCGTGCGCGAAGGCCCCGTGCCTTTTTCCGAAATCTTGGCCGAACTCAAGCGCTTTGAGCCGGCTGCTCCAACAACTCAAGTGGCTTAATTGAAGGCATTCGCGACGGGCGCCGAGGCAGTTCTTTACGAAACTACTTTTGACGGCCGCAAGGCCCTGCTGAAAGTGCGCGGCGAAAAGCCCTATCGCGTGAAGGAACTTGATGCACTTCTTCGGCGCCAGCGAACTCGCCGCGAGGCGAAGGCGCTGCGGGCGGCCCGCTCGGCCGGAGTCAACTGCGCCGAGCTTTTGTCCGACGACGAGGAAAAAAACGAACTAACCCTTCTGAAAAGCAGCGGCGTGCTGTTGAGCCGGGAAAAGAAAATTTCGGAAAAGCAGGCTCGGCAGGCGGGAGAACAGCTTGCGAAGCTCCACAACGCAGGCATTGTGCACGGAGACTTCACAACAAGCAACTTGATGGCCGACGCAAGCGGCAACGTGGTCGTAATCGATTTTGGCCTCAGCGAATTTTCAGCAAGCGAGGAGGACCGCGCTACCGACGTGCTGTTGTTCGAAAAGAGCCTCGGCGGGCTGACGAACGAAAAACACCTGACGGCCGCATTCGAATCCGGCTACAGCTCGCTTTGCAAAGACCATCCGAAAGTTTTCGGACGACTTAAGCAGGTTATAGCGCGCGGAAGGTACGTGAGCTCGAGGCAGTGAAGAGCCTACAGCTCTCCAGTCCTGCGCTTCATCTTCCGCTTCAAGCGTTTTCTGCGTTTTTTTATCCATTTCCAGCGCATATGCCCTTTTTTCTTCCATTTGCGCGGGCGTGCTCCCATTTTAGAAAATCACCATTTGCAACACAATTAGCGCAAGCAAATCTAATTAAATACCTCGCTCGCCGGCCAAAATCTTTTCCGCAACCTTTTCGCCTAACAGCTTGGCGACTTTCGCCTTGTCGGCCGCCTTAAGGTCTTCGCGGCTTTTTATCCCAACCGAGAAAAGCCGCCTTGCCCTTACCCTTCCGATGCCGCGCATGCGCACCAAGTCTAACAGCTCTTCCTTCACGCCGTGCTTGAGCCGCCTTTGCAGCTTGCGCGCCTCAAGGCGCACGCCGCCTGCGTTTTTCAAATAAGCCAGCTCACCCAAGCCGTAGGAAATCCACTCGAAAAGCCGCATGCGCGAGTGAACAATGCCCGGCGGCAGGTCGAACTGGCTTAAGATTGCCTCCTCGCCCGCCTCGTTAATCCAGGCATTCGCGATTTTCGACTGCTTGTACTTCTGCAACGCCTCCTCGTCCATCTCCCACTTCTCAAGCATCGAGTCATCCAACTGCGCGTAAAGCTCCTCCCACAACACCTGCTCTTCCGCACGGCCAACGCGCGGCAGGGGCCGGAGCTCAAGCGCGCCTGAAATCTCTAGCAAGAGCGAAAACGGCTTTTCAAAGCTTGTTGCCCGCGTGCCCGACGCGTCGATGAACTCGACGAACGAATGCGCAGTCAGGGGGTCTAGGTATAGCTCGCTGACTCGCCTTCCGACGGGTGTGGCAAAAAGCCTGCCTGCCTTCTCGCGCAGGAAATCAAATTCCATCAGCTGCATGCCAACGCGCTCGATGCGGCCGTTTAGCTCACTGACTTTGCCGAACTGCCGTGCGAAAAGCGTGTTGCCGAAGAATTGGAACAGTTCTTCGAAAGAGTTGCAGTGGCCGGTTGAAACAAGCGCCAGCACGTGCGTGCGCAGCGCAGGCTCGCTTGAGAGCTTGGAGTAAATGTTTTCAAGCGGGCCGAGGACGTACTTGTCGCGCACCTTTCGCAAGTCACCCGGACCGCAGACTATCGCGCCCACGCCGTGCTTGTCAAAGCGGGGGCGTCCGGCGCGGCCAAGCATCTGCTGCACTTCCAAATTGGGGATGAAGTCGGAATAGTCGCCCGTGAAGCGCTTGACGTCGCGCACGATGACCCACGAGGCGGGAAAGTCAATTCCCATCGCGAGCGTCGTTGTCGCAACTATTGCCTTGATGCAACGCGTCTCCTTGAAGCCCTTTTCAATCAGCTCGCGCTGGCGGCTTTCCACCCCCGCGTGGTGGAATGCAACGCCGTTGCGCAGGCAGTGGGAAAGCAGCTCGCACTGGCTGGTTGGTATTGGAAGCGCCTTGAGCGCCTTTTTTGCAAGCAACTCGCAGGCAAGCGCCTCGTCGGGGTTGAGGGTTTGTCGAACCGTAGTGCCTAAATCCCTTGCAAGCGCCTCCGTGCTTTTTCTCGCGGACACGAAGACAAGCGCCTGGCCCTTTCCCTTGTTTTCCGCAAGAGCTTTTTTCACGAGGTCGTGCACGGGCTTTTTCTCGTCAATCTCCTCCGTTCCTTCCTCCGAGTAAAGTCTCCCGCCCGATGCAATCACCTTGTCAAGGCGAGTTGGCCTCCATTCACTTGTGAATAGTTTTGCTGCAAGCCAGTCTGCAATTTCTTTCGCGTTGGGAATGGTTGCGGAAAGGCAGAGGACTTGCGTGCCGGCCTGCAGGAATTTCGTAAGCACTACTTCGAGGGTGGCTCCGCGCGTGCCGTCGTCAAGCAAGTGCGTCTCGTCAGCGACAACGAGGGAAACCGA
>CAZPDD010000049.1:0-2020 GCA_964585235.1 Microcaldota archaeon
GAATGGTGCAGCAAAGTGCCGTCAATCACGAGCTTGAACATGCGCGCCGCAGCGGACGAAGGGCTTGAAACCAGGACAACCGGAAGCAGGCCGAGAATCGCGGCGGCCTCCCAGGCGCATATGACCGCGACAGGCAGGACCCACGGCAACAGCTGGACCCACGGCAGCAGCTTGAAGCTCATTTCGCCTCAACCAGAGTTGAGGCATTGACCCTGCTTTTCACAATGCCCCGGCCAAACAGAAAGTCGGCCTTGTCCTGAATGTCGGCAATGCCGGCGGGAGTCAGCTTGGCCTGGAAATCGTGCTTTGGCCACGAAAGCCTTACCACGTCAAGAGGAAGGCCCAGCTCGCCGGCCACGATTTCCTGCGCCGCAGCCTCGTTTTCCCCAATCCATGTTTTCGCGCGGCTTACCGCTTCAAGCAAGTCCTTCAACAACTCCGGGTTTTCGTCCGCGAACTGCCCTCTTGCGGCAACAATGCTTTGGATGGACGCCGTGCTGCCGTCTAGCACCCTGCCTTTCCCGCTAACTTGCTGCTGCTCAACCCAAGGGGGCCAGACTGCCCACGCGTCAATCCTGCCTGTTTCAAACGCCGCCCGCGCCTCGGGCGGGGCCATGTCGAATATTTCAACTCCTTTTTCCGAAATGCCTGCCTTCTCCAAGGAATTGAGCAGGCCATAATGCGAACTTGAGCCGGCGAGAACTGCTATTTTCTTTCCGCCCAAATCCCCTACTCGCACGGCGCCAGTTTCATTCCTCGCGATTATCTCTTGCCTTAGGCTGGCTGAAATTCCGACAATCCTGACGTTTATGCTGGCGGATTTGCCGATTATGGCCGGCGGCTCGGCCTCAAAAACGACGTCAAGTTTGCCCGCAGCGAGGGCCTCGTTTATCGCGGGCAGGGAATTGAACTCGACGTAGTCGATTTTGGCCCCGTGCTTTTCCGCCGCCTCGTCCAGCCAGCCTTTTTTTCTCGCGATAATGAAAGGCGAGTAGTCAATGGCGCGCGAAAAGCTTCCAACGGTAACGTGCCTTCCCCTCGTTTCGCTTGCTTGATGCAGGACAAATACAGCGAGTATTACCAGCAATAGGGCCGCTGCAACTACTCCTGCTGCTGCCATTCGCTTGTTTGAAATATCCATCACAAAAAAACTCGCCACAATTGGAACTGCGCAATAGTAACTTGCTTTTCGAAGACTATAAGATTTTGTGGTATTGTACAATACCACAATTTAAGAACAGGAAGGCGCAAAATACCTTTCGTGGAATTGGCTGAACTCAAGGAAGTCGGCTTTAGCAACGGCGAGGCGAAAGTCTACCTCATCCTGCTGTCTGCAGGGGCGGGCACTCTTGGAAAGATACAGGAAAAGACGAGCATTGAGAGACGAAATATTTACGACGTACTGAACAAGCTGATAGAAAAGGGCCTCGTCAGCTATGCGGTTGAAAACGGGAGGCGCACGTACCAATGCACTTACCCGAACAGGCTCGTCGATGAGATTCGCAGAAAGGAGCTGGCGCTCAAGGAACTTGAAGCTAAGGTCCCTGTGCTCGTGAGTGAATACTTGAAGCCGAAAAAAGAGACGGTCGCCCAGGTCTACCGCGGCAACGAGGCAATAAAGTCGCTGCACGAGGAAATACTCGAGCACCCGGAGTCTTTCTGGATGGGCGGCAACAGCTTCGAGAACTACTCGGCGGTCCCAAGAAGCTTTCAGGCGTGGTGGGAAAATTGGATGAAGCGGCGAGCAGGCCGCAGGCACTTGATGCACGACCTAGTTTCGCACGGGACCCACCTTCGGGGGCTTGAACCATCAGACAAGCGAAAGCACTCAAAAAACCATTACGAATACTGCGCTCTCCCGAAGGGGTTTTACGTGCCGATGGTGATCGTGATTTTTGGCAAGAAAGTGGCTCAAATCCAATGGGGCGAACAGTCATTCGCTTTTGTCATCGAATCCGAGAAAATTTGGAAGAGCTTCATGCAGTACTTCAGGCATTTCTGGAAGGCACCGCGTTAGCGT